>JBAQHA010000659.1:0-7111 GCA_049288075.1 Oricola sp. | reverse complement strand
CCCCTTGGCGCTCGACCGCATCGAGGCATCGACCTTGATGCGCCCGGTCTCGTCCAGCGAGACCAGATCGCCGACAAGGTCCGTGTTCGGCACGAGGCCTATGAAGGTGAAGATCGCCGGCGTCTCGATCGTTTCCTCAGAGCCGGATGCCACATCCTTTACCCGAACGTGGGTCACCTTGTCGTCGCCGACGACTTCGGCCACCTGCGTGTTGTAGCGGACCTCGATCCTGGGGTTTTCCGCGACGCGATCGCGGTAGAATGCCTGGCCGTTCAGGCTGTCGCCGCGTTCCAGCATGATGACCTTGTCCACGTGGCCGGTCAGAACGAGCGCCTCCTGCATCGCGGAATCGCCGCCGCCGGCGACGACCACGGTCTGGTTGCGCAACAGCGGCCCGTCGCAGCTGGCGCATTCGCTGACACCCTTGCCCTCGAGCCGTTCCTCGCCGGCCACGCCCAGCTTGGCCATCGCGGTGCCGCTGGCGACGATGACACCGCGCGCGACGATCTCGCCGCTGTCGCTGGCGATACGCCACGTGTCGCCGTCCGCCGCGATTTCCGTCGCCGGGTCCATCACGTATTCGACGCCCAGCGCCTCGCCCTGTTCCTGGGCGATCGGGCAAAGGTCGTAACCGGGCACGCCATCGGGATAACCGGGAACGCCGTCGATCTGTTCGATCTTGAGCAATTCCCCGCCGGGGACTCCGCCGGTCAGCACCACGGTCGAATGGCCCAGCCGGGCCGACGCGATCGCCGCGCTCAGGCCCGCCAGTCCGCCGCCGATGATCGCCACGTCGAATTCCTGGCTCATCTCGTTCTTCCTTTTTCTTCTCAGACGATCGTTATTCCGGGCGTTCCGGATTCCGCGGCGCCGATGATGGTCACGGCGGGGTAGCCTGCGTCGCGGATACCCCGCAGCACGGCGTCGGCCCGATCAGGCGCGACGGCGACCAGAAGCCCGCCGGATGTCTGCGGATCGGTGAGCAGGTATTTGCGCCATTCCGGGAAACCGTCCGGCAGGGTCACCTCGTCGCCGTAGCTCGCCCAGTTGCGCTTCGAAGCGCCGGTTATATGGCCGCCCTGCGCCAGCGCGACCGCTTCTGAAAGCAAAGGCAGCGCATCGGCCTCGATCCTCAAACGGAGGCCGGAACCGCGCGCCACTTCCAGCCCGTGGCCGAGAATGCCGAAGCCGGTAACGTCGGTGATCGCGTGGACGGTCTCGTCGCGCGCCAGATCGGTGCCGATGCGGTTGAGCAAGGTCGTGGTGGCGATCAGTTCGGCATAGGCCGCCTCGGTAAGATCGCCCTTCTTGAAGGCCGAGGAGTAGACACCCACACCGAGGCCCTTGGTCAGGATCAGCACGTCGCCGGGCCGGGCTTCGGAATTGCGGCGCAGATGACGCGTCGGACAGACGCCGATCACCGCGAGGCCGTAGATCGGCTCGACGGAGTCGATCGAATGGCCGCCGGCGACCGGAATGCCCGCATCGGCGCAGACGGACGCGCCGCCGGCCAGGATTGCCGCGATCATTTCGGGCGCGACCTTGTCGATCGGCATGCCGAGGATGGCGAGCGCCATGATCGGCTTTCCGCCCATGGCATAGACGTCGGATATGGCGTTGGTCGCCGCGATGCGGCCGAAATCGGTCGGATCGTCGACGACAGGCATGAAGAAGTCGGTGGTGGCGATGACGCAGTTTTCGCCGTCGATGCGATAAGCGGCGGCGTCGTCGCCGGTCTCGGTGCCGACGAGCAGGTCCGGGAAGATGCCCATCGCGGGCTGGCCGGACAGCAGTTCGCGCAGCACCGACGGCGCAAGCTTGCAGCCGCAGCCGCCGCCATGGGCGAGGCTGGTGAGGCGGAACGGTTCCGCGCCCACGGGATTGGGATGGCCGACGTTCATCGCCCGGCCTCACCGGTACAGATCATGAGAGATGGACAGGCGCTTGCGGACATGGTGCGTGCCCTCCTCCCTGGCTCGCGACAGTGCCGCATTAGAAAGCACATGGCGGGCCACGTAACTATTCGTATTGTGGGAAAAGAAGCATTCGCTTTTCGAGAAAGCCGAACCGGTCATCTCCGGCCCTGATTCCTGCCGAAGGCGGAAAAACCGGAATACTTCCACGGCGCCTGTCGCTTCGGGCGAAAGCTGCCGGTTACACCGTCAGCGCCAGTCGTCCACCAGGACCGTCGGATTCTTGCCCTTGGTCATGGTTCCCGCGCCGAGGCCGCGATAGCGGCCGCTGATCATCTTGAACGCGCCCTGGGTCTCGCCGCCCATGACGACGATGTTGATGTCCTCGGGCCGAAAGATCGAGACCATGTCGTCAGGCGCGGCCTTCAGGCGGCTGGCGAAGGGTTCGATCCCGGCTACCGCGTGCGGCTTGACCAGCGTCGTCACCCACTGGTCGTCCCAATAGAGCTTCGCCGGCAGTCTGGCGTTTTCCGCGCACCACTCGATCAGGCTTTCCTTGGTGAAGCCGAGATCGACGAAGGCGCGGGCGACGAGCGGGTCCATCACGATCAGTGGCGGCGAGTAGTGGTCGGT
Organism: Oricola sp.; assembly: GCA_049288075.1. GTDB lineage: Bacteria > Pseudomonadota > Alphaproteobacteria > Rhizobiales > Rhizobiaceae > Oricola. The sequence continues at coordinate 4,565 of JBAQHA010000659.1, read as the reverse complement.
CGCCGTCAGGCAGCGGATGAACTTCTCCTTCCAGGATTCGCGGGGACCGAAACCGGACTGGGTGTACCAGCCGCCGAAGAAGACGCTGACCGTGGAGTCGGTCGGCTTGTAGCCGTTGTCGACATGGAACGGCGCCCAGGGGCTGCGCTCCTCGGCTTCCGCGAAACATGCGGTGTAGTTCCAGATCGAGCCGAGCGAGCCCATGTAGGTGTCGCCGGGAACCGACCCGCCCTGCACGTTCTGCGACGTCAGGCAGTAGGCGCGGCCGATGGTGGCGTTGGCGTGGTTGTAGGGACCCATCGCGCCGACGCCGTCATTCATGCCGATCTCGTTGCGGATCGGGCCGTTGACGATGGACAGCGCCGCCCAGCTGGTGGTCGAACTCGAACGAGCGGAAACGCCGCTCGCCGACAGCGCCAGGATCACCGGCAGGTATTCCGGACGCGCGCCCGCCATCACGGCGTTGACAGCGACCTTCTCGACGTCGAAAGCCCAGGCCTCGCGGAAAGCGGTGGGTCGCATGTGGCCGACCATCTTGTCGGGCGCTTGCGACGTGCCTTTCAGCATCGCCTCGACGCGCTGCGCCGTCGGCAGGAAAATCGGAAGCTGGTCGGTCCAGTGGTTTTCGAGGAAGAGCTGGTGCAGATTTTCCTCGGTGTCCGGCTCGAGGAAGCGGGGACGCTCGCGCTCGAAGGTCGCGCCCTTCAGGTCCTCGTCATCGAGAGGTAGCGTCAGGCCCTCGATCACGCCCTGCATGAAGGGACGCTTCTCGATCGGGTCCATGCCCTCGATATAGTCGCGCAATTCGGAAGCCGAACGGCCGACGACCGGCTGGGGAACGAAACAGTTGCGCAGGGTCGGCATGCCGCCGGTGCGCGCCGTCTGCTTGGCGAGGCGCGCAAAGGCATGCGTGCTCACGGGGATCGTCGGGATCCCGGCTTCTTCAAGTGCTAACGCGAACCCCACGACCGTGGGGCAACAGGTGCTTCAGAGACCGACGCCCATGATGGCGACGTCACCATCCGCCACCACCCTGGCCCGCATCTCGGGGTCGTCCTGCCAGCTTTCCCGCGGCTTGATGATGCGGGTTTCGACCGACGGCATGTGTTCAGCGAACCACTTGCGCAGCTCTTCCATGAAAACGTCGGCGTTATCGAACAGGGCGTCGATGAGATAGAGAACCTTGCCGTCGAGCGACATCGGGCGGTTGGCGAGACGCTTTCCGATCACTTTCGGCGGGTAGCCTCGCGGATCGAGCACCGTAATCTTCTCTGCCATTTTCCTCTCCCTGATCTCTTCCGGGCGCGCGGAAGCCACATCGCGACTCCGCTGATATCCAGCGCCAAGTGTCGGCAATCTCCCCGAAGCAAGTCAATCCGCTTTTTCGGCGCCACTGTTTTTGCGATCGGGAAAAGCCGTTCGGGCGATATTCGATCTTCCCATGCGACCGCATTTCCATACAGATCCGCCGTATGACGCGGCGGGCGGAGCCGAAACGGGGGCTCCCATGCGAATTCCCGGCCGTCGCAACGGAAAGGGCAAGCGGAATGACGACGAAAGACCTGCCGCATGTGGCGGTTCCCGAATTGCCGATCGAGGGCGGCTGCCAGTGCGGCAATCTGCGCTACCGCGTCACCGAGGTCCCGGTCACCTGTTACGCATGCCATTGCACGCTCTGCCAGAAGCAGTCCGGCAGCGCCTTCGGCTCGTCGCTGCAGGTGCCGGCCGACGGGGTGGACCTGAGCGGACCGTCCGAGGTGTATCTGCGCAAAGGCGGATCGGGCCAGACGATGGTTTGCGTCTTCTGTCCCTCCTGCGGCGGGAGCGTCGTGCACCGGAGACAGGGCGGCAACGTGGTCGTCATCAAGCCCGGAACGCTCGACGACCGGTCCTGGCTGGTGCCGGCCGGCCACATTTTCACCGCAACGAAGCAGCCCTGGGTCAAGCTGGGCGAAGCCGACGGCCTGCTGTTCGAGGACGTCCCCGACATGGACGCGCTCAAGGAGCGGTGGCGGGCGATGACCGCCGAGGCCGGCTAGGCGGTCGTTTCAGCTTTCCAGGCGATAGTCCGCCTCCGCACCTGCGGCGATGACGAGGCGTCCGTTCGGAAGGTCGTTTCCCTCGACCTTGGCGCGGATTTCCTCCGGTGAGAGGCCGTATCCGCGCCAGCGGTTCTCCAGTCGCTTCCGCAATGTCGCCCCGTCCACGTCGACGAACACGGTAACATCGAACAGCGGTTTCAGATCCGACCACGCGCCTTCGCGCAGCAGCAGGTAGTTCCCCTCGGCGACGATAATGCGGACGTCTTGCGGCACCAGCCTGGCCCCGGCGCGCGCGATCTCGATGTCGCGGTCGAAGACAGGCACCGCGACCGCGTCCTCCTCGTTGGCGCGCAACCGCGCCAGCATCGCGTGGAGGCCGCCGACATCGAACGTGTCGGGGGCGCCCTTGCGCGGGCGCCTGCCAAGTTCTTCCAGCAGCAGATCGTCGTAATGATAGCCGTCCATCGGCAGGATCGCGGCTGCGCCCGGCGCCTGCTCTCCGATCAACTCGACGAGGCGTTCGGCGATCGTCGACTTGCCGGAACCGGGCGCGCCGGCAATGGCCGCGATGACCCGCCCGTCGCGGGCGCGGCGCAGAAGCTCTGCCGCGAGCATTGGCACGTCGATGTCCACCGCCACGTTTCCCTCCGCCTTGCGGGTGGGCCGCAGGTTACTTCGGGAGGCGTTTCGATGGAACTCCCTATCTCTCGGGCCGAAGGAACGACCGGCCCAACAAATCGATCAGCTCGGGAGCGAACAGCGCCTGTTGACCGTTCTCGATCCGCGCATTGAGGGGATCGCGCGACCGAGTGGCTTCCCCCATCCGATGTTCCGGCGCCAGCCGGATCGCCCCTGTCATGCATGCCGGGCGTTGCGTTCGAGCATCTTCAAGAAGTCGTCCTGAAGGCGCGTCGGATACCAGTTGGCGCGGGTGGTGACGCCCACGACGCGCGCGGTGAAGGGCAACTGCACCGGCAGGGCCACTAGCAGGCCCTGCTGTTCCTCGTAGAGGATCCGCCGCCGCGACAGAAGCGTTAGCCGGTCGCTCCTGGCGAGAAGGGCGCGGATGACGACCAGCGATGACGATTCCACCAGCCCCGCCGGGACGTGGCCTTCGAACAGCGCGTCGAAATTGTTGCGGGTCGGCGCGCCTTTGCGCGGGATGACCCACGGATATTGAGCCAGTTCCCCGACGCCTACGTCAGCGCGCTCGGCCAGCGGATGTCCGGCGCGCGCCAGAATCGAAAGACTGTCCTCGAACAGCGGCATCTCCTGCAGGTCCGGCTCCCGGTCGGGACCGCGCAGCGCGCCGAGCATGATGTCGAGTTCGCCGCGCCGAAGGGCGTGGACGAGGATCTCGTACTGGCCTTCGACGATCTCCACGGCCGCATCAGGCGACTGGGCGCAAAAGGCGGCGATCGCGTCGGGCAGGATATCGGTCCGGGCAAGCGGCTGCGACCCGATCACCACCTTGCCGCGCATGGCCCCCCTCGCCTCGTCAAGATCCTCCCGCGCCGCCTGAACCTCCCGGAGCGCCAATCCGGCGAGACGGGCGACATCGGAGCCGAGCACGGTCGGCTCCACCCCGTAGCTCAGTCGATCGAACAGACGCGCCCCGATGATGTCTTCCAGTTCGCGTGTCGCGCGATGAACGCTCGGCGCGGCGACGCCCACCTCGCGGGCGGCGGCGGAAAAGCCCCGGCTGTTGGCGACCGCGAGAACGAAGCGAAGATGCGTCATCGTGACCAGATTCTCCAGCCGGATGCCCGGCTGTCCACGCCGCGCGGAATTGATACGCCGGCGCATCTGGGCCAGCGCGCCGAACATGCGCCGGACGCGCAGGCTGACGATCTGGCCCTCGGCGTTGAGGCGCATGCCGGCGCCGGACCTTTCGAAGAGCGGCACGCCGAACCAGGTTTCCACCCGCTTTAAGCCTTGGCTTATCGCAGGTTGCGAAAGTCCAGCCGAACGAGCGGCGGCATGCGAGCTTCCAAGCTCGCTGACGAGTTCAAAAGCCTTGAGATGGCGCAGGTTAAGCCCTGCCCCATTTTCTTTTCCGTCCTGATCGGCGGTCGTCAACATCGATTCCGATATCCGCATCACTTAGCAAAAACTTATCAATTGACCCAGACTATTGATTTCCGTTTCGGCCGGCAAGTTCATAGGCTCTCATCAAGACTGGACGATCCGGAACGCGCCTTGGCGCCGCACCGGACATCGATGGGAGGACGGCCACGGCGACTTCGCCGCAACGGCCGCGTATTCGAGAATGACGACACCGGCAATGCAGCGCCTTCCCGATCTTGCCGCCTGCGGCGTGGTCGCGCTTTTCGGACTGGCGGCGGTTTGGATCGGTTCGGGCTACCCGCTCGGCACGGTCACGCGCATGGGCGCGGGCTTCATGCCGGTGGCCACCAGCATCGGCGTCATCCTGCTCGCAGGCGCTGCAGCGGTCGAAACCCTTCTCAACGAACCGGTCGCGCTCAAGTTCAAGTGGCGACCGGTCATCTTCATCGGCATCGC
>JBAQHA010000658.1:0-3475 GCA_049288075.1 Oricola sp. | reverse complement strand
GCTCGAGCCAGTCCGGCCGGTCCGGGCCGCGCAGGACCGCCTGGAAGCCCCGCGGCGCGGCGGCGATGAAATCATTGCCGTCGGCGGCGTTGACGCAGTCGGCGACCAGCGTCACGCCCTGTTCGCGCAGCATGGCGCGGGCCGTGTCGGGCGCGGCCAGCATCGTGTCGATCAGGAAAAGGATGCCGGGAACGTCGCGATGATAGGGACCGGCGATGGCGCGATGATGCGTGTAAAGGAGGATCGATGCGCCGATATCGGTCGCTCCCAGGACGACGCCATCGGGCTCGGCGGCAAGGGGGGCGTAAAGATCGGCGGTGTAGCAATAATCGCGCGGCGAGGCGGCGGCGGCCTGTTCCTGCAGGGTCGGGACGGACGAGAACAGGGCGGCAAGCTGCGATCCGGCGATCCACCAGACGAGATTGATCGAGACGAGCCAGGCCCCGGCCAGGCGCAATGATTGGACCGGCGAGCGCTTTTCCGGCATGGCGGCGCGGATGTGGCCGATCCAGAAGCCGAGCGGCAGGACCGCGAAGGCGGTGGCAAAAGTGAAGCCGCGCTGTTGCCAGGTCGTGACGGCGATGCCCATGGCGAGGAAGGCGGCGAAGACCGCGGCCTGTGCTTTCGGCAGCGGACGACCCGTCACGCCCGAAATCGCCACGAGGAGGAACGCAACGCAAGCCATGCCGAAAAGGCCGACGATCGCGAAGGGATCGCTGCTCAAGAGATCGGCCAGCGAACGTGTCTCGACGACACCCTCGAGCCAGAACCGGCGCAGGCGCGGATCGAGCGAGGCGAGCGGATTTTCCAGGCAATGCGGGAACACAATCGCCACCACGGCGACGACGGCGATGCCGAGGACGACTGCCGCGGCAAGTCGGGCAAGAGCGGAGCGCGAGAGGAAGGATGCGACAAGGAGGCCGAGGCCGCCGGTGGCGCCGGTGACGAGGTGGAACCCGGAATAGGCGTCGCAGGCATCCGCGCGCCAATCGGACGGCGCGATCGTGCCAAGGAAGATCGCAAGCGCCGAAACAGCGACGGACAGGCCGAAGGCGCGGGCTTGCGCCGGCGTGACCGCGCCGAAGACGAAGCGCGAAGCCACGACCGCGCCGGCGGTCGCAACATAGGGCAGGACTTCCATGCCGATCGCCAGCATGGCGACCGCGACAGGGCCCGCCGCGGCATGAGAAGCGACGGGCCGGGCTCCGGGCAGAAGCAGCGCAAGAAGCCACAGCGACAGCGCCACCTGGATGTTGTGATGATCGAGCGAACCGGGGGCGAAGACGCCGATGGTCCACAGCGCCACCGCGCCGATCACGGCGACGGGCAGGCGGTTCCGGGCGTTGCTGGTGCGCGCGCAGGCCGTCATCAGCGCCATCAGCGCGAGAAAGGCGGTCGCCGCAGGCCAGACGATCTTCGCGGCCGCCTCGGCAAGCACCGTATCGCCGGTGATCCATGAGGCGGCGGCAATGATCGCCGCGATCGGCGCATCGACGAGGCGCGACCAGTGCATCGGCGTGCCGCCGTCGAGGCCGAGACGATATTGCGTCAGATCGAACCAGCCCTGGCCGGCGAGCAGGTCGCGCACCTCGACGAGGCGAACGAGATCGTCGGAGTTCGGAATTCCGGTATCGCCCGAGCGCAATCCCATGAGGGTGACGAACAACGCACCGAGAAGCGCGAGGATCACGGGCTCCAGCCCGCCAAGGGCGCCGGAATGGCGCCGAACGGTCTCGCGAGGCTCGGAAATTGCGGTCATCGGCTGGAAATCCGCGGCGAAAAGGGTCGCGCTAAACGTAACCTTAACCGGATCAAGAAAAGGTAAAACAAACCACTCCGAGGCCGTTTCATGCCCGCATATTCGCCACTGGACGCGCTCGACATCGCGGTCATCCTGCCCTGTTTCAACGAGGGGCCGACCATCGGCGATGTGGTCAGGCGGTTCCGCGAGGCGCTGCCCGGAGCGCGGATCTTCGTGTTCGACAACAATTCGAGCGACAATACCGCGATCCTCGCCCGGCTGGCGGGCGCGACGGTTGTGCGCGAACGCAGGCAGGGCAAGGGCCACGTGGTGCGGCGGATGTTCTCCGACATCGAGGCCGATCTCTACATCATGGCCGACGGCGACGGCACCTACGCGCCGGAGGACGCGCCGCAGCTGATCGCGACGCTTCTGAGCGAGCGCGCCGACATGGTGGTCGGCGTCCGCGCCGGGGTGAAGGACGACGCCGGACGGGCGGGGCACGCCTTCGGAAACCGGCTTTTCAACGGCCTCTACCGGCATATTTTCGGACGCGATTTCACCGACATATTGTCGGGCTACCGCGTCTTCACGCGGCGCTTCGTGAAAAGCTTCCCGGCGATCTCGCATGGTTTCGAGATCGAGACCGAGATGTCGGTGCATGCGAGCCTGCTGAAGCTGCCCGTCTGCGAGGTGCAGCTCGACTATGGCCGCCGGCCGGAGGGCTCCTCCTCCAAGCTCTCGACCTTCAGGGACGGGCTGAGGATCCTGGCGATGTTCGCGCGGCTGATGAAGGAGACGCAGCCCTTCCGGTTCTTCGGCCTGATCGCTGGCGTTCTGCTGGCGGCCTCGGTGTTCTTCATGATCCCTCCGGTCTTCGAGTATCTGACGACCGGGCTGGTCAACCGCGTGCCGACATGGATCGGCGCCATCGGCATCCTGACGATGTCCATGCTGATGCTGGTGACCGGGCTGGTGCTGGACTCGGTGGCGGCAGGCCGTGTCGAACAGATGCGCATGGCCTATCTGAACCAGCCGCCGCATCGCGGCGAGATGCGGCCGGCGACGGCGCGCAAAAGCAATCGACGCGGCGACGCCAAGCGTGTATCCAGCGCGAAACCGAAAGCAACAAAGCGGGCGGTGCCGGCCGCCGCGGGCTGAACATGCGCGAGATCGTTTCCAAGAATCTATTCCTGCGCCTGGCGAGCTTCGCCGTCGCCGGCGGAACCGGATTCCTGGTCGACGCCTCGGTACTGACGCTGCTGCTGAAATTCACGCCGCTGGGGCCGTTTTCGGCCCGCGTCTTCGCCATCGCCGCCGCGATGCTGACGACCTGGGCAATCAACCGCACCGTCACCTTCGGCAAGAGCGGCCGCCACGTCGTCAAGGAAGGCGCGCGCTACGGTTTCGTGGCGCTGATCGGGGCGGCGCTCAACTATGCGATCTATTCCGGGCTGCTGCTGGCGGCGCCGGGCGTCATCACGCCGCTGATGGCGCTGGTGATCGCGGTCGCCGTCGTCACGGTCTTTTCCTATCTCGGCTATTCGCGATTCGTCTTCAATCGCGCGTGAGGGACTCAACGTCGCCGGTTTTCATGCCCATATTAGGGGCATGAACATTCCGTTTCTCCATGGCGACGCCGTCATCCACCGGCAGCACCGGTCGCTGAACACATTGCACACCTGGCTCCTGACGGCGGGAAGCCTCGCGCTACTGGGCGTGACGGCCTGGACC
>JBAQHA010000657.1:0-3193 GCA_049288075.1 Oricola sp. | reverse complement strand
GCTCTTTCCATCCATGAGCGGCTGGCACCGCTGGCAAAGGCGCTCTTCGTCGAAAGCAGCCCGAGCCCGGTGAAGCGGGCGCTGGCGCTTGCAGGGCAGATGACGGACATTGTTCGCCTACCGCTCGTGCGGCTGAGCGATACGGCGAATAGTCTGCTGACGGAGTCCGTGGAGACGTTCCACGCCAGCGCGGCCGAGGCGTAGGATCACGCTGGACTGCCACACGCACATTTTTGGCCGTATCGCAGCGCGAGCATGTCGATGCGACGTGGCCTCGTTTGCAAAGAATGGCACAGAGCGGTGTTCGAGTGAGCCACAACCAGGGGAAGATAACGGCCGATACGGCCAACCCCCGTGACTTGAATCGGCACGAAGCGGACTGTTTCCGCGATCGGGCGCTTCACTGCTCGACAGCTATTGGACCGGCAGCTTCCGGCTTCACATCCAGGATTGTGGACACTCAAGCATCGCGGGATGGAGGTCGTAGCCTAACCGGCAGCAGACCATTGTCAACGATCTTCGCCAGTTAGTCCTTGCGGGGAGAATAACAATCATCACGTCATCTCAACCCATACCCGGCCGACCCCACTGATCCGATTGGCGCTGCCCTGCGTATCACGCTAAGAATATCAGGAATGGTGATCCGCATGGCGCTAAGCGCGACGCAGGTGGAAACGTTGCAACAACACGACGGCGACAAGGATTTCATCGCCCTGATGAGCCGGATCCGCGAGCATGACCGCGCGGCCTTCGAAGAGCTGTTCGTCCATTTCGGTCCGCGCATAAAGTCGTTGATGCTGAAGAGCGGCGCCGGGCACGCGCTGGCCGAGGACATCGTCCAAGACGTTTTCATGGCTGTCTGGCGCAAGGCCGAATACTTCGCGCCGGAACGCGGAACCGTGAGTGCGTGGATTTTCTCCATCGCGCGCAACGTTCGCATCGACCGGCTGCGGCGGCAATCGTCCAGGCCGTACGAAGACATCGCGGAACTGGACTTGCAGGCCCCCGGCCCCGATGCAGAACAGGAACTCGCCACATCGCAGCGCGCCGTCAGGGTTGCCGATGCCATGAACGAACTGCCGGAAGAGCAACGCCAGATCATCGAGATGGCCTACATGCAGGACATGGCGCAAAGCGAGATCGCCAACCGCCTGTCGCTGCCGATCGGCACGGTGAAGTCGCGCATGCGTCTCGCCTACGCGAAATTGAAACAGAAACTGGAAGAGATACGATGACGATCGCCCATCATCTCGATGAAGCGACTTTGATGCGCTACGCCAGCGGCGACCTCGACGAGGCCTTCCTCGTCGTCGTCGCGACGCATCTGGCGATGTGCGATCACTGCCGCGAGGCGGCCCGGGCGGCCGAGGAACTGGGCGGAGAAATGCTGTTCGCCTGCGAACCGGCGAATCTCCGCGCCGCCTCCTTCGACACACTGCTGGAAAGGATCGACGCCAACGATACCCGTGCCGCTCCCGCCCGTTCGGTTCCGCAATCCGGAGACTTGCCCGCCCCGCTCAGCCGGAAGGTCGGGCCGCGGCTCGACAGCATAGCCTGGCGAAGGATCGCGCCCGGCGTGAAGAAGCACGTGATCGCGACCGACGCGAAGTCCTCCTCCGCGCTTTACATGCTATGGGTGGCTCCGGGCATCGCTGTGCCGGAACACGGCCATGGCGGTTCCGAGATGACACTGATCCTTTCCGGCGCCTATCGCGACGAACTCGGCCGGTTTGGTCCCGGCGACATCGCCGACCTCGACGAGCACGTCGAACACCAACCGCGCGTCGAGATGGGAGAGCCCTGCATCTGCCTTGTCGCGACCGAAACGCGTGTGCGTTTCGCCGGCCTTTTCGGTCGCCTCATCCAGCCCTTTATCGGGATATGAGCGCAATGGGCGATGCCAATGCGCGGTGGAAGGTGGCGTGGATCACCGGCGCAAGTTCGGGCATCGGCCGTGAACTCGCGACGCTTCTCGACGGCAGGGCAGATGCCGTCGCAGTATCGGCGCGCTCCTCTGGAAAGCTCGAAGAACTCGCCCGCGCCTCCCCCTCACTCAAGCCCTTTCCACTCGACGTGACAGACGAGCGGGCCGTCGCCGAATGCGTGGCGGCAATCGAACGCGACTGCGGGCCCATCGACCTCGCCGTCCTCAATGCCGGGACATGGGCGATAATGGATACAGCGAAAATGGACCTCGCGGCGATGCGCAAGGGTATCGAGGTCAACTACATTGGTGTGGTCAATGCGCTCGCGGCGCTCGTTCCGCGCATGCGCGAGCGCGGTCGCGGCCATATCGCGATCGTCGCCTCGGTTGCCGGATATCGCGGCCTGCCGCGCGCCGGCGCCTACGGGCCGACCAAGGCCGCCCTCATCAACCTCGCCGAGACGCTGCGAAGCGAGTTGGAGCCGTTCGGCATAACCGTTTCGCTGGTCAATCCCGGCTTCGTCGATACACCAATGACGCGTGGAAATCCGTTCCCGATGCCGGCGATCATGCCCGTCGGGGCAGCCGCGCGCGCCCTGCTCGCCGGTCTGGAAAAGCGTCAATACGAGATCATTTTCCCGCGCGGCTTCGTCTATGCGCTGAAGCTGCTGCGCATCGTGCCGAACCGGCTGTTCTTCTGGTACGTCTCGACCTTCGTGGTCGGGAACCGCAAACGGAAGCGGCCCTAGCAGTCGGACGCTGCAGTTTTCTCGTGCACGAAATCGATCGCGCTGGCCGGCGCGGCGGGGCGCGGCCGCAACCGCAATCCCTTCAGCCACAGCTTCAACGCCTCGTAGTGGATCGCCACCATCACCTTGACCGTCAGCCAGCCGGTTCTCGCGAGCGCGCGTAAAAGCGCCGCGTCAGTGAGAGGCTGGCGCCTGCCATGGAAATGCGCCTTGAGCACCGGGCCGTCCGCATCGCGCAGGGCGACGCCGACTGTCAGTTCGTCGAGCGGCGGCGTGAGGTGAAAGCTGTAGGTGCCCTTTGGCCCGTTGAACGGCGATACGTAGAGGCGCTTGGCGCAGGATTGCGCAATCGGCGCATCGTGTTCCTGGACCGCCGGCAAAACATAGGTGTGGCGCTCGCCGAATGTGTTGTTGACCTCATAGACGGTCAGGCACACGCGATCCCCGGCGTCGAGGCCGTAATAGACCGTTATCGGATTGAAGGCGTAACCGAGGATGCGCGGATAGCACAGCATCATGA
>JBAQHA010000656.1:0-2018 GCA_049288075.1 Oricola sp. | reverse complement strand
GCGCTCGCGCAGGCGGATCGCCAGCTCGGAGAACTCGCCGACCGCGTTCTGGTTGCGGCTGCCATGGCCGCACACCATGATGCCGTAGCGCGGCGCGCCTGAAATACCTTTCAGCATCCGGTCAGGCCTTGGCCGGTGCGTCGTCGCCTTGCGGAGCGTCTTCGGCCTGCGCGTCGTCCGGCTTGGCCTCTGCATCTTTCTTCTTGCCGCGCACCGTCATCGCCGCGGCGATCGCGGCCGCGCCGGCTGCAGCCGCCACGCCGATCCAGTGGCTATGGCTGGCCAGTTCGCCGACATGGCCGAAATGGGCGTGCGCCGGTTCGGCGACGAGAAGCAGGGGCGCGAGCGCCGGCAGGCGTAAGGCGAATGTCATGGTTTCTGTTCCCGAGGTCCGCATGTCATTGTCGGCGAATTGCCCGCGAGAACCCGGACCTTGCGGCAGTTCCGTTTCGATCCCCCGATATGGGTCGGCCGTCACGGATACCTGTCAGGTCCCGGACCTTCCCGGGAGCACTGCCGATAACAGCCGCACCCTAGGCGCGCGCGCCAACGCGGTCAATTCGATGCGCGACGTTGCGGGAAAGAATTGCGACGGATGCCGTCAGCCGCCCCTGCGTATCTCTGTGATGTCGAAGCCGAGAATGTCGCCGACCCGGGCGACGAAACGCTCCTCGCGCATGTCGATATCGCCGTCGGCGGAGGCGATCGCGATCAAGTGGTCGAGCAATGCCTGGCGGCGCTCCAGCGGCAGTTCGGCGAACACCGTCGCCGCCTGTTCCGCCGTCGTCTCGTAGGCGAAATCGTGCAGATACTCGTAGACGCCTTGCATCGCGTCCGGATCGAGGCCGAAACTTTCGCGGCAGATGCGCTTGAAGATGTCGAGTTCGCGCTGCTTCACCTCGCCGTCGGCCAGGATGACGCGGAACAGCAGCAGCAATTCCGCAGTCAGCGCGGGGTCCTCGGCGACGATGCGCACCGCGCGCTCCTTCGCCAGCCGGGTCTTCAGGGCTTCCAGCCAGGCCAACGCCATTTGCACACTCTCCTTTTTGCCCGAGACACTAGCGCGAGTCGCCGCTTGCGCAAATCGCGGCGCCGTGATCTAGCGCCGCTTCATGTTCGAATTCACCACCGACATTCTTCTTCTCCTGGTTCTCGCGGCCTTTCTTGCAGGGTTCGTCGATTCGATTGCCGGCGGCGGCGGGCTCATCACCATTCCCGCGCTGCTGCTCGCGGGCCTGCCGCCCGTGCAGGCGCTCGGCACCAACAAGCTTCAGGGCATGTTCGGTGCGGCCTCGGCGACCTGGACCTACGCCCTGCACGGCCATGTGAAGCTGAAGAAACAGACCTTTCCCGCCCTCCTGTCATTTGCCGGCGCCATCCTCGGCGCGTTGACGGCGACAGTGCTGCCCGGAAGGATCTTCGCCGCGGTGTTGCCCGTCCTGCTCGTCGCCATCGCGCTCTATTTCGCCTTCAAGCCCGGCCTCAACGACATCGACCGCGCCGAGCGCATGCGCCCGTCCCGCTTCGGCGTCACGGTGGTGCCGCTGATCGGTTTCTATGACGGGCTGTTCGGCCCGGGCACCGGATCGTTCTTCATGCTGGCCTTCGTCGCGCTCGCCGGCTTCGGCGTGCTCAAGGCGACGGCCCACACCAAGCTCCTGAATTTCGCGTCCAATGTCGGCGGGTTGGCCCTCTTCGCGCTCGCCGGCGCCGTCCACTGGAAGACCGGCCTCGTCATGGGCGTGGCGCAGTTCGCCGGCGCTCAATTGGGTTCCCGCCTCGCCATGCGGGGCGGCGCGCGCATCATCAAGCCTGTGCTGGTGGTGGTGTGTGTCGCGCTGGCGGTGAAGCTCGTCTCCGATCCGTCGCATCCGCTCAGGGTCTGGCTCGGTCTCTAGGGTGTGCTAAGCTGCGGCGCGATGGACAACGCCGCGCCCGATACAGGAAAGCTGCTGATCCGCCATGTGCCCGGCGGCGCGCTGTCGGGCCTCGTCAGCGCCATTTCCGCCTATGAGGAG
>JBAQHA010000655.1:0-3224 GCA_049288075.1 Oricola sp. | reverse complement strand
GCAGCATCTCCTTCGCCCGTTCTATGCGGGTCGCGAGGATCTGTCGCGCGACGCTACCGCCTGTCGGTTCGTAGAGCGCGTGCAGCCGCCGCACCGAGACGCCGAGATGCGCCGCGACCGCCTGCGCGTTCAGCCGTGGATTGTAGTAGTTCGCCGTGATGAACTGCGTCGCTTGGACCAGCCGTGCCTCGTTGAACGACTGGCCGACCGGCGATCCGGAGGAAGGGCTGAGGCCGTGGGCGGTGGCGATCAGATGAACGAGAACCTGCGCCGCGCCGTCCGAAATGGAAGCAGGGTGTTCGCGCAATTTCATGAATTCCCGGAACATCGCGTGCAGCATGCCGTGAAGCGGCTGCGACGTGTCGACGAGTTGCGCCCGCAGCCGACGCTCGCCCAGATACGGCGCCAGAAGGGCCCTTGGAAACATGATCGATTCGATGTCGAGGTCCTGCCGGGGCCGCGTCGTCCATTCCGTGTCGCTGTCCATCAGGATCAGGTCGCCGGCCGCGCAATGCATGTCGGGAATGTCGGCATGGCTGGTGTCGATTGTCCCGATCCGCGAACAGCCGATCACGCACAGGTCGACGGCGCGTTCGTCGATCGTCCTCCGCGTCCGGCTGCCGATATAGGGATTGGTCGTCTGGCGCGAGATCATCGCATTGCCCGCCTGCCAGAACTCGACTCGGGCGGAGAACGGAAGCTCCTTGTCGCGACAACTTGTTACCTCGACCGGATAGAATGCCGAGCGGCACGCATGGACCCAGTGGTCGAATCGGTCGCGTGGCGCGACGTCGTCGCAGTCGATGACGATCATGGCGGTTGAACCTCAGGGCCCGTCGGGCGGGGCGTCGTCCTGCAACATGGATCTGCGGAACTCGCCCGGCGTTATGCCGGTCACTTCGACGAATCGGCGATAGAAGGTGGAATGACTATAGAAACCGCAGGCAAAGGCGATTTCTATCACCGGTCGAGTGGCGTGGAGAAGCAACATTTCCTTCGCCCGTTCTATACGGGTCGCGAGAATCCGCCGTGAAACGCTACCGCCATTCGATTCGTAGAGCGCGTGCAGCCGCCGCGTCGAGATGCCGAGATGCGACGCGACCGCTCGCGCGGTGAGTCCTGGGCCGTGGCAGTTCGCCGAGATGAATTGCGTCGCCTGCACCAGCCGCGCCTCGTCGACCGATCGGCCGATAGAGGGATCGTCTTCGGGATGCAGGCCATAAGCCAGCGCCACCAGGTGGACGAACACCTGGATCGCCCCTTCGACAACCGGCCCGTCGAGTTCGCCCAGCTTGAGGAACGCGCTCAGGGTCGCGAACAGCATGCCGTGCAGGCCATGGTCGAAGCCGATAACGCGCGGGTCCAGTAGCGCTGTATTGCCGATATAGGGGTCGAAACGGGAGCGGGGCACCAGGATGGAATTGTTGTCGTAACCCAGCGGCGACCACAGTTCCCAGGGAACGTCGGTATCGAAAAGCAGAATTTCGTGCGCGTTGAGCCGTAGTCGGGGCGAGTTGGCGAATTCCTGTTCGACTTTGCCCCGGCGCGGAATGCCCAGGGTGAACATGCCGACCTGCCGCTCGCCGATCGTCTTCTCGGTACGCCGGAAGCGGTAAGGCGAGCTGCGGTGGCGGTTGGAGATCGTGTCGCCGGTCGTCCATGACACGATGCGGCCGCGAAACGGGCTGCTCATCGACGCCGGCCGGTCGGCCTCCATCGGGTAAAACGAGGTCCGGATCATTCGGGTCCACTGGGAAAGGCGCTCTTCCTCCGGCAGATCGTTGCTGTCGATCACGATCAAATTGGGTTGTTCCTCTTCAATCCGCCGATCCCGTGGGCATTTGAACAGCCTCTTCGGCGTCAAGCATGGATCTGCGGAATTCCCCCGGCGTCATGCCGGTGGCGTCGACGAAGCAGCGGTAGAATGTCGAATGGCTGTAGAAACCGCAAGCAAGCGCGATATCGAGCACCGGCCGGTCGCCGCCGGTTGCCAGCAGTTCGCGTGCGCTCTGGATGCGGGCGGAAAGGATGTGCCGGGACACCGTCCCGCCGCTCGCCTCGTAAACCGCATGCAGGCGGCGGACCGATATGCCCAGATGCGCCGCGATCGTTTGCGCGTTGAGGCGGGGGTCGTGGTAATTCGCAGCGATGAAATGCGATGCCTGTTTCAGCCGGGCGCTTGCGACCGATCTGCCGACGTCCTCGTCATCGAACGCATCGAAGCCGTAGCAAAGGGCGATCAGATGCGCGAGCACCTGGATCGCCCCCTCGGCCGTCGCCGCGGGGGCGTCCTTGAGCTTCACGAATTCGGCGATGCCCGCCCGCAGCATGCCGTAGAGCGGCGTGTCGGTGGCGATGATGCGCGGGCGGACGGTGGCGGCCTCGCCCAGATAGGGCGCGACCCGGTAGCGGGGAACGAGGATCGCCTCGTAGTCGATGTCGCTTTCGGCCTGCGCGGTCCATTCGATGTCGGCATCGAACACCAGCATGTCGTCCGCCTGGGCACGAAGCGCCGGAAACTGCTCGAAAGCGGCTTCGATCGGTTGCTTGCGCGGGTGGCCGATGATGAACATCCCGAGTTCGCGTTCGCCGATCAGGCGCGCCGTGCGCCGGCAGCGATAGGCGCCCGTCTTCTGGCGGCCGAAGATCGTGTCCGCGACCTGCCAGCCTTCGGCCCGGCCGAAAAAGGGTTCGGTGTGGCCGGAAGGCCGTGTGACCTCCGTGGCGTAGAACGAGTTCTTCTGCGCTTCCGCCCAGTAGGAAAACCGGTCTTCCGAAGCGACGTCATTACAATCGAAAACGATCACTCGGCGCCCCCTGCGCTCCAAAAAAAGCCAAGCGCCGCCTGGGCGACCTTGGCCTCCGGCGACTCTTGGCTCTGTGGGCGCGATCATAAACCGGCCGTAACGGAAGGAAAGTCCCGATTTGCGTCGCGTAATTCCCAAATCGTGACGCCCCGCATCGCATGTCCGCCTGCCGCAACTCGGGTCAGGTGTTGAAATCCTGCAACAATTAGCCGCCGCGCGCTGTTTCGCGCGTTCATGGCGCGAACTGGGAAACCACCCGGCACCAACTGGGAGGACGCGGGCGGGCCCGTTTGAGACAAGTCCCCTGATTTTGCGAGTCGCGCGGGCATGCGCCGTCGTCGTTGCCGGGCATGGCGGAACATTCAAGGGACAAGTTCAGGATGCATTTCCGTATAGTAAGAATAAGGCCGGTATGCG
>JBAQHA010000654.1:0-4591 GCA_049288075.1 Oricola sp. | reverse complement strand
CCCGCGAAACCGGCCAGCAAGGTCGACCAGTTCCATTCGAACAGCCGCACGGCGATCGACACATTGGCGAGCGCTCCGATGCCGCAGACGATATAGAACGTGATGAGACCCGTGAAGAAACGCCGTCCCTTCAGCTTGCGATGTGCATAGGTCACTTCATTGTTGAAGGCGAAATTCGACGTCATGGCGACGAACGTCGCGGCGATCTGCGCCGGCGCGAAGGCCGCACCGAGAACGCCGTTCAGGAAGAACAGCGTCGCCATGTGGACGAACAGGCCGGAAAAGCCGACCAGCGCGTAAAGCAGGAATTTCACCGGTATGAAGCCGCCGGTATAGCGCGACACCAGAAGCCCGAGGAACTGCACCGTGACGAGGAATCCGAGCTTGCTCTCGCCCTCGACGCGCTCGCGAAACTGGAACGGCACCTCGCGGATCGCCAGTTCGGAACCGAAACGGCTCACGATATCGAACAGGATCTTGAAGCCGTCGCGCGAAACGGTGCGAGCCGCCTTGTCGGCGAGGTCGCGCGTCATCATGAAGAACCCGCTCATCGGATCGGTCGTGTAGGCGCCGGTGATGCGGTTGGCGAGCGCGGTCGCCAGTTCGCTGCCCTTGGCGCGGGTCTTCTTCACGAAACCCGACGATGCGTTGCCGCCGTCGACATAGCGGCTGCCGATGACGAGATCGGCGCCCTTCCTGATTTCGGCGAGCATCACCGGCAGACGCGTTTCGTCATGCTGCATGTCGGCGTCCATGACGGCAACGACCGGCGCGTTGGCCGCCATCATGCCCTCGATGCATGCGCCCGAAAGACCACGCCGTCCGATGCGCCGAACGCAGCGCACATTCGGCTTTTCGCGCGCGACCGCCCGCGTGACATCGGTCGTGCCGTCCGGGCTGTCATCGTCGACGACGATGATCTCGTAAGGCATGTCGCCCATGGCGTCCGCGATCTTGTCGACGATCAGCGGTATGTTTTTCGCCTCGTTGTAAGCGGGCAAAATGATCGACAGTTCCGGCGCGTTCATCCCAGTCCCCGGGAAATTTCCCAATCGTGTGCGCCATGTATCAGTTGCGCGCGATAGGCAAGCACGGTTATCCACACTATCTATGGACCTCCTTGAAAAAAGCTGAACGCATATGACAGGTCCCGGAAACAAAGTCAGGGTTATCGCTTGCGGCATGATCGCGCGCGAGATTCTCGACGTCTGCCGGATCAACGGGCTCGACCACGTTTCGCTGACCTGCCTGCCTGCCGACTACCACCACCACCCCCACAAGATCGCGCCGGAGACCGAGAAGGCGATCGTCGAGGCGCGTGAACAGGGCTTCGACCACATTTTCGTCGGCTATGCCGATTGCGGCACCGGCGGAATGCTCGACCGCGTCTGCGAGGCGCATGGGGTCGACCGCATCGCCGGCCCGCATTGCTTCTCCTTCTACCTGGGCAACGACGCCTTCGAGGCGGCCGGCGACGACTACATGCGCACCTTCTTCGTCACCGATTTCCTGGCGCGTCATTTCGAGACCTTCCTCGTCCGCCCGCTCGGCCTCGACCGTCATCCGGAATTGAAGGAGATGTATTTCGGCGCCTATGAGCGGGTGCTCTACATTGCCCAGACCGACGATCCGGAACTGACCGAGAAGGCAAGGATCGGCGCCGAATTCCTCGGCCTGCCATTCGAGCGCCGCCTTTCGGGCTATGGAGACCTTGTGCCTGCTTTGCGGCACGCCGACGACTTGTTGAAAACGCCACAGTCGTAAACCAAATTGTCGCAAATGACGGCTACCGTCATCAAAGTGACGCATGGCATCGTCAAGGGCATCCGAGGGGGATGAAAGACAACATGTTGCAACAGAATCCGGACCAGTTCGAACCGGCTGAAGCAACGGTTTCCTTTGGTCATCCTCGCCCGCTTTCCAGGGTCCTGAGCGATCTTGCCGCCGAGGAGCGCAGCTCGGTGACGGTTCGCCGTATCCGTAATGCGCTCGCCGACCGCTCCTTCGCAACCTTCCTCGTCTTCACGGCCGGCATCAATCTCCTGCCCTTTCCGCCCGGCTCGACTGTCGTGCTCGGGATCCCGATCGTCCTCGTCGCCTTCCAGATGGTGATGGGCTACCCGACCGTCTGGCTGCCGCGCTTCTTCCTTCGGCGATCGCTGAGCAAGAAGGGCTTTCACAAGATGACCACCTGGCTCATTCCCTTCCTGAAGCGGATGGAGAACTGGGTGCGGCCGCGCTACTGGCCCTTCCCGAACGCCAAGAGCGCGGAGAAGATCGTCGGCTTCATTTCGCTGATCTACGCCATCGCCGTGGTGCTGCCGATACCGTTCGGCAACTGGCTTCCGGCGCTCGCCGTCTTCATTTGCGGCATCGCGCTTTCGGAACGCGACGGCTTCTGGCTCGCGGTCGGCGTCACCACCGGCATCGTTGCGATCTCCATCATGATCGGCGTCGTCCTCGTTGCTCACGCCTTCGCCACAAACTGGCTTTTCTGACACCGGCGCGCCGCCGGCCGCGCTGTTTGCGCCGTCCCAAGGGATGAGACGGCGGCACTGTCGCTTTTGAATTGGCGCGCGTCGTCGCGCAACAAGCCGCCGTTATCCGCTTGCGTCATTGCTGATGCCTGCATGGAGAACGGCTTTGGCTGACAAGATCATCCTCTATTGGCGCGACATCCCGGCGCAGGTCATCATCCGCAGACGGCGCGAGACCGCCAAACGCGAACTCTCGCTCCGTTTCACGGAAGCGATCGACATGTGCGCCATGCGCATTGGCGCGCGTGACAGCGACGCCTATCTGGCTGAATGGCGCAAGGCCGATCCCGTACCGGTCGGCGACGATCTCGAGGCCGAGGCCGACAAGGCGGCCGCCGAGATCGAGACCGCCTATGACAAGGACAAACTCATCGCTCTGGTTAAGAGCGAAGGATACGAGGAGCAGAAGCGATGAACACGGTTGACATGGACAAGGGCAAGGCGCCGGCGAAGATCGCCGCCTCGATCGAGATCTCCCCGAAGCAGGCCGTCGAGTCGCCGGACCTTCCGGGCCTGTTCCCGAAGGGCGTGCGCGTCTACATCACCGATGTCGGCGTCGATCCTGCAGAGACCCTGATCGCCGCCGCGAAGCGCGTCCACGACCTCGGCTACACCCCGGTGCCGCATTTCGCCTCGCGCCGCCTGACGACGAAAGCGGCGCTCGAAGACCGCATCAAGGCGATGACCGAACTCGCCGGCGTCCATGACGTGCTGGTGATCGGCGGCGGGCTTGAAAAGCAGGCGGGCGATTTCTCTTCCTCGATGGAAGTGCTGGAGACCGGTTTCTTCGACAAGTACGGCATCACCGACATCGGCGTCGCCGGCCACCCGGAGGGTAGCCCGGACTTTTCCCCAGAAGTCGCGCTCGAAGCCCTGCGGTTGAAGAAGTCCTTCGGCGAACGCACCGGCGCGCGCGTCCGCATCGTCACGCAGTTCGGCTTCGACGGCCAGAAATTCATCGACTGGGCCGAAGGCCTGCGTACGCATGGCATCGACCTGCCGGTTCATCTCGGCGTCGCCGGTCCGGCCAAGATCACCACGCTGATCAAATACGCGGCGATGTGCGGCGTCGGCAATTCGCTCGAATTCTTCAAGCGCAACACGCGCTCCATCGCCATGCTGGCGACCAGCCATTCGCCGGAAGGCGTCGTGGCTCCGATCGAGAAACACGCGCTGTCGACACCCGGCACCGCCATCAAGCAGGTCCACGTGTTCCCCTTCGGCGGCATCAAAAAATCCGCCGAGTGGCTTGAACAACGCGGCACATGGGATATAAAGACATCTTTATATCCTTCTATGAACTCGAAGTCCTGAGGATCAGCTTCCATGACTCGCACCATCGTCGCATCGGCCACGAGAGAAATCGTCATCGGCTTCGACCAGCCATTCTGCGTCATCGGGGAGCGCATCAACCCGACCGGCCGCAAGAAGCTGGCCGCCGAGATGGTCGAGGGCAATTTCGACACGGTCATCAAGGATGCGCTCGAACAAGTCGCCGCCGGCGCCACGATGCTGGATGTCAATGCCGGCGTGACCGCCGTCGATCCGAACGCCACCGAGCCGGCGCTGCTCGTCAAG
Organism: Oricola sp.; assembly: GCA_049288075.1. Classification (GTDB taxonomy): domain Bacteria; phylum Pseudomonadota; class Alphaproteobacteria; order Rhizobiales; family Rhizobiaceae; genus Oricola. Next base: position 476 of record JBAQHA010000654.1, on the reverse strand, counting down.
ACACTGGAAATGGTCCAGGATCTCGTCGACGTCCCCCTGTCGATCGACTCCTCCGTCAGCGCCGCCATCGAGGCCGCGCTGAAGGTCGCCAAGGGCCGGCCGCTGGTCAATTCGGTCACGGGGGAGGAGGAAAAGCTTGAAGCCATCCTGCCGCTGATCAAGAAATACAACGTTCCCGTCGTGGCGATCTCCAACGACGAGACCGGCATTTCCATGGACCCCGACGTACGTTTCGCCGTCGCCAAGAAGATTGTCGAGCGCTGCGCGGACTTCGGTATTCCGGCTCATGACGTCGTCGTCGACCCGCTGGTCATGCCGATCGGCGCGCTTGGCGACGCCGGTCGCCAGGTCTTCGCACTGCTGCGCCGCCTGCGCGAAGAGCTCAAGGTCAACACCACCTGCGGTCTGTCCAACGTCTCCTTCGGTCTGCCGCATCGCCATGGCATCAATGCAGGCTTCATCCCGATGGTTATCGG
>JBAQHA010000653.1:0-1615 GCA_049288075.1 Oricola sp. | reverse complement strand
TGGTGACACCGCCTGTCCCGCGATAGATCGTTTCGAGCTGGGCGAGAGAGGTTGCACCCGGCGTCAAAATTTGGCCGCTCATGACACGCCTCCGAAGATGCGCTCGTGAAGCGGATTGAAACCGATGCGATAGGCAAGTTCGGCGGGCTCCTCGACATCCCAGACAGCCAGATCGGCACGCATCCCCGGCGCAATCACGCCGCAATCGTCAAGCCCGAGCGCCCGCGCCGCATGTTTCGTCACGCCGAGCAGCGCTTCCTCCGGCGTCAGACGAAAGAGCGTACACGCCATGTTCATCGTCAGGAGGATGGAGTTGAGCGGAGAGGAGCCCGGATTGCAGTCGGTCGCGATGGCGATGGGAATGCCGTGCTTGCGCAGCAGCGCGACAGGCGGCAATTGCGTCTCGCGCAAGGTGTAGAATGCGCCGGGCAGCAATACGGCGACCGTTCCCGCTGTCGCCATGGCAGCAGCGCCGGCTTCATCCAGATATTCCAGATGATCGGCGGACAGCGCGCCGTATTGCGCGGCCAGTTTCGCGCCTCCCAGATTGGAGAGCTGCTCGGCGTGAAGCTTGACGGGCAGACCCAGCTCGCGCGCCTTGCGGAAAACGCGCTCGATCTGCGCCGGCGTGAAGGCGATGCCTTCGCAGAAACCGTCCACGGCGTCGGCAAGTCCGGCCTGATGCGCGGCTTCCAGCGCAGGTATGCAGATTTCGTCGATATAGGCGTCAGGCCTGTCCTTATAATCAGGCGGTACGGCATGTGCGCCGAGAAAGCTGGTTCGCACGCGAATGGGGCGCTCTTGCCCGATCCGCCGCGCGATTCGCAGCATCTTCAGCTCGGTCTCGACGTCCAGCCCATAGCCGGATTTGATCTCGACAGCCGCAACAGCCTCGCCGATGAGCACATCGACGCGGCGAAGCGCGTCGGCCAATAGCGCATCCTCCGAAGCCTCCCGCGTTGCGCGAACCGTCGACACGATGCCGCCACCTGCCCGCGCCAGCTCCTCATAGCTCGCCCCTTCGAGCCGCATCCCGAATTCGCGCGCGCGGTTTCCGCCATGGACGATATGGGTGTGACAGTCGATCAGCGCGGGCGTGACGAGGCGGCCTTCAACGTCGCGGCGGGGCCAGTCCGCATAGTCATGCGGCAAATCGCAATCCGGCCCGGCCCAGGCGATCTTTCCGCCGCTCAAGGCGATAGCGCACATGCCCTTCGCCCCAGACCAGCCGGGAGCCAGCGCGTCATATCCAGGCATTGCGCCCGTCAAAACGAGTTCGCGCATGGGAAAGATTGCCCTTGAATAGCTCATGCTTGGTTTTATTATGTATAGACATATTAACTTGTCAACACGGGATAGTGCGATGCAATCGCTTTGGGCGGACTGGGCGTTGACCGGGCAGGGATGGCGGCGGAATGTGCATGTCGCCATTGCCGGAGACGGACGCCTCGCGGCGGTCGAGCCGGATCGTCCGCATGACGGTGAGGAGCGCGTCGGCATTCTCCTGCCCGCATCGGTCAACCTGCACAGCCACGCCTTTCAGCGCGCCATCGCCGGTATGAGCGAGCGGCGCGGTCCCGCTGGCAATGACAGTTTCTGGACATGGCGCGAGATC
>JBAQHA010000652.1:0-1526 GCA_049288075.1 Oricola sp. | reverse complement strand
GCCCTGCACGTGGCGGGCATCGAGGCCGAGATCCGCGGACGCGTCAAGCACTTCTACTCGATCTACATGAAGATGAGTCGCGGCGGCAAGGAGTTCAACGAGATCTTCGACCTCACCGGCCTGCGCGTGCTCGTCGACAGCGTCAAGGACTGCTACGGCGCGGTCGGCATCATCCACTCGGTCTGGAAGCCCATCCCCGGGCGCTTCAAGGACTACATCGCCATGCCCAAGTTCAACATGTACCAGTCGCTGCACACGACGGTCATCGGCCCCGGGGGCAAGCCCCTCGAGATCCAGATTCGCACGTACGACATGCACATGACCGCCGACTTCGGCGTCGCCGCCCACTGGCTCTACAAGGAGAAGGGCGACCGCAACCCGGACAAGCTCGCCTGGCTGCGCCAGATGATGGAGTGGCAGTCCGAGACCGGCGACCCGCGCGAGTTCATGGACACGCTCAAGATCGACCTCTTCGAGGACGAGGTCTTCGTCTTCACCCCGAAGGGCGACGTCAAGAACCTCGCCGCCGGCTCGACCCCGATCGACTTCGCCTACGCGGTGCACACCGACGTCGGCAACCACACGGTGGGCGCCAAGGTCAACGGCCGCATCGTGCCGCTGCACCACACCCTGCGCTCCGGCGACATCGTCGAGGTGATCACCTCCAAGTCGAGCCGCGGGCCCTCGCGCGACTGGCTCGACGTCGTGGTCACGACGCGGGCGCGACAGAAGATCCGCCAGCACTTCCGCCGCGAGCAGCGCGAGGACTCCGAGCACTCGGGTCGCGACCTGCTGCAGGAGCTGATGCGCCGCGAGGGCCTGCCGGCGCAGAAGATCCTCGCCTCCAAGGTCTTCGGCCAGATCGTCAGGGAGACGGGCTACGCCAAGCCCGAAGACCTCTACGCGGCCATCGGCTCGGGCCGCGTGACGGTCAAGACCGTGGTCAACAAGGTGATGCAGCGCGCCGGCACCATGAAGGAGGCCACGCCCAGCGCCGAGCTGCTGCCGTCGCGGCGCGCCGAGCCTACGGCCGGCCCTGCCGCGGTCTCCGGCGAGTACGGCATCGCCGTCGAAGGCATGAGCGACATCATGGTGCGCATGGCGAGCTGCTGCCGGCCGATCCCCGGCGACGACATCGTCGGCTACATCTCGCTCGGCAAGGGCATCACCATCCACCGCCGCGACTGCAAGAACGCGCGCGCCCTGGCCAAGAACCCGGAGCGCTTCACCAAGGTCGACTGGCAGGGGCTCGGCGGGGTCGCCTTCCGCGTCGAGATCCAGGTCGAGGCGCTCGACCGCAACCACCTGCTCGAGGACGTCGCCCGCACGCTCGGCGACTCCGGCGTCAACATCCTCTCCGGCAGCGTGCAGACGCTGCCCGACGGCGTCGTGCGCGACCGCTTCACGATCGAGGTCGGCGACGTGCGTCAGCTCGACAACATCCTCGCCAACATCCGCTCGATCGACACCGTCTACGACGCCTACCGCGTCGTCTGCTGAGGCGGGCCGGGCGGAGGCTTCGAGGG
>JBAQHA010000651.1:0-3000 GCA_049288075.1 Oricola sp. | reverse complement strand
GTCAACGTTGCTTCGGTCGCCGGAAAAGAAGGCAATCCAAACCAGGCGGCCTACTCTGCATCCAAGGCGGCGCTAATCGCATTCACGAAGAGCCTCGCCAAGGAACTTCTCGATTACGGTATTCTCGCAAATTGCATCGCGCCAACGATCGTGAAGACGGAACTTCTCGAACAGATCGGCAAGGCACAACTCGATACAATACTGGCCAAGATTCCGCTTGGTCGGGCCGGTTTGCCCGAAGAGGTTGCCGCTGCGATTGCCTGGCTCGCTTCGGATGAATGCAGTTTTTCGACCGGTGCCGTATTCGACCTCTCGGGCGGACGGGCGACGTATTGAGAAAAATCGTCCGGATCTGACGATACGTCCGCTGATCAGCGAACTCCTGTGAAGACATCCCGGCGAGTGACGTTCGCGTAGCGCACGGACGTGGCGCAAATGGATGGGTGCGATCTGTCACCCGATGTTGACATACTGTATGTCACATGCTTGATGGTGCCATGACCGCGGCATTGACATGGCTTCTGTCATGGCGGGGCGTATCAGGGGCCGGGCATCACGCACGGTCCTGCCCTGACATTTGGCCATGAAGTGGAGCGCCATGCCGCGATGCGAAGGGAGACAGAAAAATGAGCCTGCCAGGAAAAGCTTTTTTGGCCATGTGGCACGACATCGCGCCGGAAGCCTGGACCGAGTACATGGAATGGCACACGCGCGAGCATATGCCGGAACGCCTTTCTATTCCGGGCTTTCTGGTCGGCAAGCGGCTGGTCAACCACAATGTTGAGCGCTACCGATACGGCACCATCTATACGGGACGCGATGTGGAGGTATTTCGCTCGACGGCCTATCTGGAGCGGCTGAACAATCCGACTGAGTGGTCAAGCAAGGTACAGCCTTATTTTCGAAACTTCCTGAGGGTCGCGTGCGAACGGATCGCCTCTGCCGGTCACGGCGATGGCGGCGCGCTGGCGACGATACGTTTCGATCTCCGCGATGGCGCGCACGAGAAACTCGTAGCCGGCGCCGAGGCGCTTTGCCAGTCGTTGCTGGAGGTTGTCGGAGCGGCCGTAGTGAGCATCGGCGTGGCGCGCGACGAGGTTTCGGAAATCAAGACCCGCGAGACAGAAATGCGCCCCGGCATGTCCGAGGAGGGCTTTGATGTGGTCGTGCTGGTCGAAGGCAGCGGCTTGCCCGAATTGGAAGCGTCGCTGCCGGAAATGATGCGCGTGGTTGCCGAAAGTGACCTGGGCCTCGATCGGCCGCGAGCCATTGTCTACAACCTCGCCTACCAGCTCGGCGCAGATGACATGTCGGAAGCCGGACAGTGAAAGCCGTCGCCAAGCTGAAGGCCGCGCCGGGCGAGATGGCGCTGATCGACCGGCCTGAGCCGGTGAGAAATCCGGGCGATGTGCTGGTCAGAATAGCAGCCGCAGGCATCTGCGGCACCGACGTCGCTATATGGCGCTGGCACGAAGCCGTCGTGGGCCAGTATGCCCCGACATTTCCGGTGACCGTGGGTCACGAATTCGCTGGCCATGTGGTCGAGGCACCCGAAGATAGCGGGCTGGCGCCTGGAATGCTCGTGGCGATCAACCCGCAGATCGGTTGCGGGCGATGCAAATATTGCGGCCTGGGGCGGCCGACCCTATGCGACAATCGAAAGCTGATGGGCGGCCATGTCGATGGCGGTTGGACCGAAATGGTCTGCGTTCCGGTGGAACAGGTTTACCCCTTGCCGGACGGCGTCGATCCGGGCGTGGCACCGCTTCTAGAGCCTATGGCGGTAGCGGTCCATGCCGTGCTGGAGCGAGTGCAGGTCCGTTCCGGCGAAGTTGTACTGGTGATCGGAGCCGGGCCAATCGGCCTGCTCTGCGGAATCCTCGCGCTTCATGCCGGGGCGTCTAAAGTCGTGATCACTGGCGTCGGCGCCGATGCCGGCCGCCTCGCCCTCGCACGTGACCTCGGTATGTCGCCCGTCGATGTCGAGGTTTCCGACCCGGCCGCCGAACTTGGGCGTTTCGGTGCCGATGTTGTCTACGAGACAAGCGGAAATGCTGCGGTCACCGAGCAGGCGTTGGCACTGGCGGGCAAGGCCGGCCGAATTGCCCTGATCGGTCTGTGTCATGGTCCCTCGACCTTTGTCACGACACCGGCGGTGCTTAAGGAAATCGAGGTGATCGGGTCGCGCGGCTACAACGATCCCACATGGCGGCTTGTCATGCAGGTTCTGCCGGCGGTGGCGACACAGATCGAACGCCTTGTGACCCACCGGTTCAAGCTGGAACAATTCGAGGAGGCGCTGGAGACGGTCGCGAAGCGCGAGGGGATCAAGATCCTGCTAGAACCCTGACTGACGCGTCCGGCGAATCTATCAAAGACCTGACGGGCGCGCGTTTCGCGCCCGTTATCTTGATTGGTCGAACATTTCCATCGCCGCGCGCGAAGCATCGAGACAGGTCTTTGCCCAAGCGGCACGACCCATTTCGGCGATCCGGCGATGACTGGGGATTTCAACGCTCACGAGCAGGTCCCCGGGCAGGGCGCCGATAATTCCGGCAAGGTCCGCACCGCCCTCTCCGGGAAGCAACCTTTCCTCCCGAGCAGTATACAGAAGGTCCTCAAGCGTCTCGACCGGGTCCGCCGGGCAGTCGCAAATCTGGAAATAGCTCATCCGCTCGACCGGGATGGCTCGGAGATCGTCCAGCGTGGTGGCCGACCGTGCGACATGGATCGTGTCGATCAACACCTCTCCGTTCGGCTGGTTCGCGGCAACGACTACGCGCGTCGCTGCGGCCGCGTTGTTCAGCGGTGCCCACGGGGTGAATTCGAGGTTGATCGAGAGGCCGAAGGGCGCGGCGGTCTCGCAGAGGGCCGCGAAGGTCTCGGTCATGCGGGCCTCGTCGGGATCGAGTCCGGCGGCGATGATCGTCCTCGCTTTCAGGCGACCGGCCGTCTCCAACATCGGCAGCCATGCTTCAACTGTCGTGCGCTCGTCGATAC
>JBAQHA010000650.1:0-3356 GCA_049288075.1 Oricola sp. | reverse complement strand
GCCCGGCTCCCAGGGCTCGACCGGCACCCAGGGGTGCAGCTTGCGGTAATAGAGCTTCAATTCCCCCTGGTCGTCGATGACGATGCCGGAATTGTAGGGCATGCCGCCGGGATTGTGCTCCATGATCGAGAAGCAGCCCCAGATCGAATTGTCCTTGCACGCCTTTTTGAAGGCGGCGACCTCCGGCCCTTCGAGCGAACACATGATCGCCGGATTTGTGTCCATCGACAGGCCGTGCAGCGCATATTCCGGAAACACCACCAGATCCATGGTCGCCATGTTGCGGCGCGCCTTGCCGACCATGGCGACGATCTTTTCCGTCTGCGCCTTCAGATCGTCGGGCGTGGCGACGACGGGAAGCTGCAATTGCACCAGCCCGATCACCACGCCGTTCGGTGTCTTGTTCAATCCGCCGAGAGCACTCATCGATGACCTCCTATTTGACGATCGATAGTTCGCCGGGCGCCGCGCGCGCCGACGACGAGGAACGGGCCGACGCGATCATGATGAACAGCGTGAGGATGTAAGGCGCCGCGTTGAAGAAATAGTAGCCCTGGCTGATGCCGACCGACTGCAACGCCGGGCCGATCGCGCCGGCCGCGCCGAACAGCAGTGCCGCGAGAATGCAGCGCAGCGGGTTCCAGCGCGCGAAGATGACGAGCGCGACGGCCATCAGGCCCTGGCCGGACGACAGGCCTTCGTTCCAGCTGCCCGGATAGGACAGGGAAAGAAACGCCCCGCCGACCCCGGCGAGAAAGCCGCCGATCGCCGTCGCGGCGATGCGCACCTTGTGTGGCTGGACGCCCATGGCGCGCGCCGCCGGCTCGCTGTCGCCGGTCATCCGCACGATCAGGCCCCAGCGCGAATTGGCGAACGCCCACCACATGATGCCGGCGACGATGATGCCGACGAAGAACAGCGGGTTGATTTCGAGCGCCTGGCGCAGTGCCGCGTTGTCGCTCCATGTGCCGAGCGGCAGCGCTTCGAGCCGCGGCGCCGACGGCTGGATGTAGGGCTTGCCGAAGAAGAAGGCGACGCCGGTGCCGAACGACATCATGGCGATGCCGACCGCGATGTCGTTGACGCGCGGCAGCGAGCAGATGATGCCGTGCATCAGCCCCAGAAAGACGCCGGAGAACCCGGCGGCGAGCACGCCGAGCCACGGCGAGCCGGTTTGGTAGGAGACGGCATAGGCGACCATAGCGCCGAGCACGAGATTGCCTTCGAGACCGAGATTGATGCGGCCCGACTTCTCCGTCAGCGTTTCGCCGAGCGCGACGAACATGAAGGGCGTGGAGACGCGGATCGCGCCGCCGAGCATGGCGATCAGGATGGTGGCGAGCGCTGCGTCGTTCATGTGCGGTCGACCTCGCGTTTCGGCTGGAAGATGGCGAAGCGCCCGTTCAGCGTCTCGCTGGCGAGCAGCACGACGAAGATGATGCCTTGCAGCACGAGCGCGGTTGCGTCGGGCATGTCCAGGCGGCGCTGGATCAGCCCGCCCGATGCCTCGATCGCGCCGAACATCACCGCGACCGGCACGATGACGATGGGATTGTGGCGGGCGAGGAAGGAAACCAGGATGCCGGTGAAGCCGTAACCGGCGACCAGCGAGGCGTTGGCCTGGCCGTGGATGGCGGCGACCTCGTAATAGCCCGCGAGCCCGGCGCAGGCGCCCGCGATCGCCGAGCAGGCGACGATCAGCTTGCCGACGGGCAGGCCCTGGGCAAGCGCGGCGCGCGGATTTCCCCCGGTCACGCGGGCGGCGAAGCCGAAGGTTGTGCGCGACATCAGCAGTTGCAGCAGGATCGCCAGCACGATGCCGGCGACGAGACCCCAATGGACATCGGTGCCGGGAATGGCGCCGACCATATAATCCTTGCCGATCGGCATGGTGGACGGCTTGTTGGCCGAACCCGGATCGCGCAGCAGCCCCTCGACGAAGAAGTTCATGATCGCGATGGCGATATAGGTCAGCAGCAGTGTCGAGATCGTCTCGTTGACTCCGCGCGCATGGCGCAGCCATCCGGCGATGGCGTTCCATGCCCCGCCGGCGATCATCCCGGCCGCCGCCATCAGGACCATGGCGAGCCACACCGGCGCGGCGCCCGACACCAGCGGAATGGCGACGGCGGCGGCGGCGAAACCGCCGAGCACGAGCGCGCCCTCGGCGCCGATCATCGTCATGCCGATCTGGGCAGGGATGGCGAAGGCGAGGCCCGACAGGATCAGCGGCGCGGAGCGCTGCAGCGTGTTCTGGAAGGAAAACGAGGTGCCGAAGCCGCCGCGCCACAAAAGCGCGAAAAAATCGACCGGCGACTTGCCGAGAAACAGAAGGAAGACCGAAAACACGATGCCCGAGGCGATCAGCGCGCCAAGCGGGATCAAAACATTCTCCGCCGCCGCGCGCCACCGCGCGCTGTCGCCGCCTTTTGCCGCCATGTCCGTCGTTATTGCCGTCATCCGCCGCCTGCCTCGATGAATGGAAAGGCCGGGGCGGCGCGAACCGCCCCGGTGGAACCGATCAGGTGATCGAGCCGGACACGCCCTCGAGCAGGTAGTTCATGCCGTCGAGGAACGGGTCGTAATTGTCGTAGGTCTTGTCGATGACGACATTGCCCTGGTTGTCCTTGAGCGGGCCGACATAGATCGGCTTCTTCGCTTTCAGGCCGGCGATCGTGGCGTCGGCCGCCTTGATCGCCTCGGGGGTTGCGCCGGCGCCATAGGCCGTGTTCTGCACCATGTCGTTGTCGTAGCCGCCGACGATGAAGTTCGGCAGCGCCTCGCCCTTCGCCAGCTCGTCCGCGTACATCTTGTAGATGGTTTCCCACTTGTACTCGGCGCCGGTGATGAAGCCCTTCGGCGCGAGCGGCGCCTGCGAGGCGTTGTGGCCGCAGGACATCACGCCGCGTGCTTCCGCCGTCTCGATGACCACCTTCGGGCCGTCGACATGACAGGTCAGCACGTCGCAGCCGGCATCGGCGAGCGCGTTGGCCGCCTCGGCCTCGCGCACGGGCAGCGACCACTCGCCGGTGAAGATCACTTGCACGGTGACATTCGGGTTGACGCTGCGCGCGCCGAGCAGCACCGAGTTGATGTTCGACAGCACGGTCGGGATCGGCTTGGCGGCGACGAAGCCGATCTTGTTGGTCTTCGTCGACAGGCCGGCGGCGACGCCGTCGACATAGTGGGCCTGGTTCAGATAGGGGAAATAGCTCCCCAGGTTCATCGGGTCCTTGTCCTTGTTCCACAACGGCGCGGCGTGGCGGAACTCGACGTCCGGGTATTTCTTGGCCAGATCCTGCATGAACGGCGAGAAGTATCCGAAGGACGTGCCGAGGATCAGGTTGGCGCCGTCG
>JBAQHA010000649.1:0-4144 GCA_049288075.1 Oricola sp. | reverse complement strand
CCGATGCCTTCATGTGGGCGGTTGATGCCGATGCTCGCCTGTTCGAATTCGTCGAAGATTCGTTTCTGGTCACGCAGCGCGATGCCCGGACCGGTGTCGTGAATGGAGAACTCGAGCATGTCCTCGCTGCACCCGACGATGACGGATACGCCGCCGGACTCGGTGAATTTCACCGCATTGCCGATGACATTCATCAATATCTGGCGCAGTCGGCCCGGATCGAAAACCGCCGACTCCGGCACTTTCGGGTCGAGATAATAGCCGAGATCGATGCCCTTGACGTAGGCCCGGCCGCACAAGAGTTCGGTCACGCCGCTGAGCAGCGGTGCGATAGCCGTGTGCTGCGGATGGAATTCGAGGTCGCCGGATTCGAATCGCGCGAATTCCATCAGGTCGTTGACCAGCGTCAGAAGCGCCTCGCTGGAAACCGTGATCGCGTCGACGTAGTTCTGCTGTTCCGGGGTCAGTTCGGTGTCGGCCAGCAACTTGCCCATGCCGATTATGCCGTTCAGCGGCGTGCGGATTTCGTGACTGGTCATCGCGAGGAAGCGGGATTTCGCCCGGTTGGCCCTTTCGGCCTCGTCGCGGGCACGCTGGATTGCGTGCAGATCGGCGTTTTCGGTCTGCGTCAATTCGAAACCGGCTGGCGCTGCAGGGGCAATCCAGCGCGCGAGCGCGTCCCCGACACGGTGTAACAATTGGATTGATGCTCCCGTTTCCATGAGAGCTTTATACGGTTTCGCGGTTAGAACCGGGTTTCGCCGAACATTAAAATTTTTGAGAAGCGTGCCGAAACGGTCAGCGGCTCATGTCGACCACAACCCTGCCGCGTATTTTGCCGTCGAGAATCGAGTGCGCGGCCTCGACGAGGCCGTCGAATCCGATAGTCGTCGACAGGCTGGCGAGCTTCGCCGCGTCGAGTTCCGTGGCGATGCGGGACCACGCCTCCTCACGCAGCGCTTTCGGCGCCATCACCGAATCGATGCCGAGCAATGACACGCCGCGCAGGATGAACGGCATCACGGTCGTTGGCAGGTCGAAACCCTGCGCCAGGCCGCAGGCAGCGACCGCGCCGCCATACATGGTCTGCGCCAGCAGGTTGGCGAGCGTATGGGATCCGACGGAATCGACCGCCGCCGCCCAACGCTCCTTGCCGAGCGGCCGGCCCGGCTCCGACAGCTCCGCGCGGTCGATGACCTCGGCTGCGCCGAGCCCTTTCAGGAACGGTTCTTCCGAAGTCCGTCCGGTCGAGGCGATGACGTGGTAGCCGCGCTTCGCCAGGATCGCGATGGCGACCGATCCGACGCCGCCGGACGCTCCGGTCACGGTGATCGGACCGCGATCCGGCGTGATGCCGTGGCGTTCGAGCGCCATCACGGACAGCATCGCCGTGTAGCCGGCGGTGCCGACTGCCATGGCGGCGAGCGCCGACAGGCCCTCGGGCCGCGCGATCAGCCATTCGCCCTTGACGCGCGACTTGCCGGCAAAGGCGCCGTAATGGGTTTCGCCGGTGCCCCAGCCGTTGAGGATCACCTTGTCGCCGGGCTTCCAATCTGGATGGCTGGAACTCTCCACCGTGCCGGCCAGATCGACGCCCGGGATCATCGGCCAGCGCCGCACCACAGGGGACTTGCCGGTGATCGCGAGCCCGTCCTTGTAGTTGACGGTCGTCGCTTCGACCGACACGACGACATCGCCTTCCATCAGGTCGCCGACGGTCAGGTTTTCCACTGTGACGGACTGGTTCTTGTCCTCGTCGCGCGAGATCATGATGGCCTTGAAAGTGTCGGGCATGTCGGTCCTCCCGTTTGTTGTTTTGATGATGGCGATCAGTCGGGCTCTTCAACCGACCGCTCGCGCAGCCAGACCAGCAATTCGTCCAGTATGATCACGCCGGCGCCGACGGTTATCGCCGCGTCGGCGAGATTGAAGACGGCGAACGACCAGATCGGCGTGTGAAACAGGAAATAGTCGATCACATGGCCGAAAACGGCGCGGTCGATCAGGTTGCCGAGCGCGCCGCCGATCACCAGCGCGAAACCGACATGCGAGATGGCGCGCTCCGGCGGGCTCGATCGCCACAGCCACAGCACGAACCCGATGACGGCGATACTGACCGCTATCAGCGCCCATGGTCCCGCCCCCCAGAGCATCGAGAAGGCGATACCCTGGTTGTGGGTGCGGTACAGAGCGAAGAACGGCAGCAGGTCGATCGGCTGCTGGTATTCCATCATGCGCTCGACCGCCGACTTGATCGCCTGGTCGATGGCGACGATTCCGCCGATCACCGTAATTGCGGGCGCCAGCCGTTTCATGCCTCGTCTCCATCGAAGGAAAGCGCGTGGCGACGGATCTCGAACAGGCAGACACCCGTGGCGATCGCCAGGTTGAGCGAATCGGCCCGGCCCGCCTGCGGAATCTTGATCAGCGTCGAGCAGGCCGCCGCGAGTTCGTCCGTCATCCCGGCTTGCTCGTTACCCATCAGCAGCAGCACGGGGCCTTTCGTGTAATCCGGCTTGCGATAGTCGACCGCGCCCTTCAGATGCGTGCCCGCGACCATGCCCGGCCAGGTCTTGGCGAATGCGATGAACTCCGCCTCGCTCGTTTTCGCGAGCGGTACGGCGAAGACCGATCCCATCGTTGCGCGCACGGTTTCAGTCGAGAACGGATCGGTGGTCTGGCCGACCAGGATGACGCCCTTGGCGCCGGCGGCGTCGACGGTGCGGATGATGGTGCCGAGATTGCCCGGATCGCGCACCCGGTCGAGCGCCACCCAGACGTCGTTGCCCGTCGGGCGGATCGCCGACGGGGCGGTCCAACGCTGGTCGAACACGCCCATCACCATCTGCGGATTGTCGCGCCGGGCGATCGCGCCGAGCACCTTTTCCGACACGATCAGAACGTCGGCGCCCTGCGAAAGCGTGCGCGCGGCGAGCGTTTCGACATTCTCCTGGCCCCTGCCGGCCTTGGCGTAGATCAGCGTGCGGATCGTCCAGCCGTTTTCGATGGCGTCGATCACCAGCTTCATGCCCTCGGCGAGGAACAATCCGGTCTCGTCACGGTGCCGCTTCCTTTCCAGGAGGCGGATGTCCTTGATGATCGGATTGGTCAGGGCGGTGATTTCCTTGACCCGTCCCGGTGCGCGAATGTCCCCGCTCATTTTGCGCCTCCGGCGATCCAGCGGCTGTAGAGCGAAGTCGACAACGCCCGGTCGCCGGCTTCCGCGCGAATGATCAGTTCGCCCGACTGGATCAGTCCGGGCTTGTCGTACCCGGTGAAGACGTCGCGCATCATCTCGTGCATGGCGAAGAAGGAAGCGCGGATGGCGTAGGCCGTCAGCGTCAGCATCACCGGTTCATCCGACAGGATGTCGCGGCAGGTGTCGAGCATCTCGGCCAGATTTTCGAACAATTGCCATACTTCGCCAGCCGGTCCGCGCCCGTACGCAGGCGGATCGAGCAGGATGATGTCGTAGCGGTTGCCGCGTCGCGCCTCGCGCAGTACGAATTTCAGCGCGTCCTCGCAGATCCAGCGGATCGGTTTGTCGGCCAATCCCGCCAGTTCCTGGTTTTCGCGCGCCCAGGTGATCGCCTTCTTCGAGGCGTCCACATGCGTCACATGCGCGCCGGCCTTCGCCGCCACCAGCGACGCGACGCCGGTATAGCCGAACAGGTTAAGCACCCGCAGCGGCCGTTTCGACCCGGCGATGCGATCCGCGATGTCGCGCCAGTGCACCGCCTGCTCGGGGAAGACGCCGACATGCCGGAACGAGGTGAAGCGGCCGAAATAGGGTATGCCGTCGAACGCCATCTCCCAGGTCTCGTCGAGCGGCCCGGCCGGAAAACGCCAGCGTCCGAGTCCTTCCTCGTCCGTGTCGCCGGTGAAGATCGCGTCTGCCTTCGCCCATTCGGCCAATGACAGCTTTTTCGCCCAGATAGCCTGCGCCTCGGGACGGACGATCAGATATGGGCCGTAACGTTCCAGTTTCTCGCCGTCGCCGCTGTCGAGCAGCGCGTAGTTGTCGTCCCCCGCCGTTTCGAGGATCAGCGGTGCTTCGCCGGGCGGCGCCGCGCCCTTACGGGGCCGGCGTGGCGCGCGCGCTTCGGCGATCTCGGCTTTGATCGCCGGCTGGGCGTGCTTGGGC
>JBAQHA010000648.1:0-3241 GCA_049288075.1 Oricola sp. | reverse complement strand
AAACAGCGTCGGCGCGGGCACTAGCTGCGGATCCATGAGCGCGAGCAGCGGCGCGGCCGTCAGCCCGAAGCCCATGCCGAGTTCAACCTGCACGATTGCGGCCACGAAGATGATCGCGAGGATGGGTGCGAACAGCCAGGGCGTGGTCGCGAAATGCGAAAGGATTCCGTCCACGATCAGCCGCTGGGTCGCTGCCTGATATTGTCCGGAAGCCAAGTCGCGAGATCAGGGAAGGCGATCAGGATGAAGACCATCGCCACCATGATCAGAAACATCGGGAATGCCGCCCGCGCGATGAAATTCATCTCGTGACCGGTCATGCCCTGCATGACGAACAGGTTGAAGCCGATCGGCGGGGTGATCTGCGCCATCTCGACGACGACGACGATGAAAATGCCGAACCAGATGATATCGATGCCCGCCTGGCGGATCATCGGCTCAACGACGGCGATGGTGAGAACGACCGAGGAGATGCCGTCCAGGAAACAGCCTATGACGATGTAGAAGACGAGCAGCGCCATCAGCAGCTGAAATTTCGACAGGTCGAGCGATCCGATCCATCCGGCAAGTGCGCGCGGCAAGCCGGTGAAACCCATCGAAAGCGACAGGAAAGACGCGCCCGCGAGGATGAGTGCGATCATCGCCGAGGTGCGCATCGCGCCCATCAGGCTTTCGACGAACGTCGTTCTATTGAGCGAACCCTGCGAAGCGGCAAGCGCCAGGGCACCGATGACGCCGATGGCGGCCGCTTCCGTCGCGGTCGCGTAGCCGAGATACATCGAGCCGATCACGAGCAGGATCAGCACGAGAACCGGCAGAAGAAAGCGCGAGTTCTTCAGTTTTTCGCCGAAGCTCATTAACGGCTCGGGATCGGGCTTGTAGGTCTTCGAGAAGTGCGAGGTGACCGCCACATAGCCCATGAAGAGCAGCGCCAGCACGAGGCCCGGAACGATGCCCGCCATGAACAGCTTGGTGATCGACTCGTTGATGGTGACACCATAAACGATCAGCGTCAGTGAGGGCGGGATCATCAGGCCGAGCGTGGCGGCGCCGGCCAGAGTACCGATCACCATCGTTTCGGGATAGTTGCGCCGACGCAGCTCCGGCACCGACATCTTGCCGACCGTCGTCAGCGTTGCGGCCGATGAGCCGGACACTGCGGCAAACACGGTGCAGCCGACGATGTTGGTGTGCAGCAGGCCACCCGGCAGCTTCGCCATCCAGGGCGAGAGGCCACGGAACATGTCCTCCGACAGGCGCGTGCGGAACAGGACCTCCCCCATCCAGACGAAGAGCGGCAGCGCCGTCAACGTCCAGGACGAGGACGAGCGCCAGATGATCGTCATCATGGCGTCGCCGACCGGACGCGAGGTGAACAGCTCCATGCCGACAAAGGCGACGCCGAGAAGTGCCAGACCGACCCAGACACCGGTGCCGAGCAGCAGGAACAGGACGAAGAGGAAGATGGCGATGGGTGCGGCTTCAGCCATTGTCCGTTCCCCTACTCGCCGTGGCTCTGTTGGACGAAATCAGTGCCGATATTGTCGCGCCGCGTGAGAAGCAGCGTTATAAGATTGTCCATGAAGCAGATTGCCAGAAGCATGGCTCCGATTGCCATCGGCGTCTGGACGATCCACATCGGCGTCGCGTCCTGACCCTGGCTGACGTCGTGCAGCTTGCGCGACCAGTAGACGAGGCGGACCGCATACCAGGCCATGTAGGAGGCCGCCGCCACGCCGATCACCATGCACCAGACCTCGCCCCAGAAGCGGCGTTTGCCGAGCGCGGTCAGGAACAGGCTGACGCGGATATGCGAGCCGTGGTTGAGCGCGTGGGCAAAGGCGAGAAACGAGGCCGAGGCCATCAGGTAACCGGCATATTCCGAGAGACCCGGAACCGAGATGTTGATCCAGCGGGTGACCATCTGGGCGACGATTACCATGAGGATAGCCACGAGGCAGAAGGCTGCCGCCACGCCCGCCGCGTCATAGACGGCGTCGAGCGTTCGACGGATCGGGTTCTTCGCTTTTCTCGATGCCATGTCGTCCCCTGTGTGGCGTGGACGCCCGCTGGGTCGCGGGCGCCCGCTTGGATCGAAGGGGCGTTACATCGCCTTGTAGGCGTCGACGATGGACTTTCCCTTGTCGCCGGCGGCCTTTATCCACTCATCGGTCATCGCCGCGCCGAAGCCCTGCAGGTCGGACTTGAGCTGGTCGCTCGGGCCCTGCACGCTCATACCGTTGTCGGCGAGCGTTTTGAGGTAACCGGCGGTCAGTTCCTGGGCCTTCGCCTCGCCTGCCGCGGCGGCCTTGTCGCCGCAATCCATGATCGCCGCTCTGGCGGCATCGTCGAGGCCGTTGAAGGCGTCCTTGTTGACGAAGACGACATTGCGCGGCAGCCAGGCCTGGACGTCATAGAAATGCGTCAGGCTTTCCCAGACCTTGGAATCGACGCCGGTCGAACCCGACGAAACGAAGGACTCGGCGACACCGGTCGCAAGCGCCTGCGACAGCTCGGCGGCCTCGATCTGCACCGGCGTCATGCCGGCGAGCTCGGCGATACGCGCCGTCGCCGCGTTGTAGGCACGGAACTTCACGCCCTGCAGGTCAGCGGCCGAGTTGACCTCCTTCTTCATGTACAGCCCCTGCGGAGGCCACGGCACGGCGTAGACATAGACGAGATTCTGCTCGTCCAGCGCTGCCTGCACGGCCTCCCTGGCGGCCTTCCAGAGCTTGTCGGAATCCTCGAACGACGTCGCGAGGAACGGGATGGAATCGACGCCGAAGAGCGGGTTTTCGTTGGCGTGGGCCGAGATCAGGCGTTCGCCGATCGGCGCCTGGCCGGTCTGAACCGCACGCTTGATGTCATTGCCGGCAAACAGAGAGCCACCCGGATGGGTTACGATCTCCAGCGCACCGCCGGTCGCGTCGGTCACGCATTTCGCGAAGGCCGTGCCGTTCTCGGAATGATAGTTCGTGGCGGGATAGGCCATCGGCATGTCCCATTTGTCCGCCGCCGCAGCGACGGTTACGCCGACAACGGTCATGGCCGTGGCGGCCAGCAAGCTCTTCATTGTCTTCATGACATTTCTCCCTGTTGAACCACTGCGATTACCTCACGCCCTATTGAAATCGGTTAGGAGAATAGGGCGCAAGGTCCAAGTTCGGGCTGAGGCCCGACACGAGCTGCGACAGAAGACGACCCGTCTTCGGGCCACCCGTCAAGCCGATATGATCGTGGC
>JBAQHA010000647.1:0-5160 GCA_049288075.1 Oricola sp. | reverse complement strand
GACATGCGCCGTCTCGCCCGCCATGGCCGCGAGCAGGCGCCGGCATTCGATGACCTTCAGATCGTTGAAGCCGAGCCCGTGACCAGGTACGGGAACGAACTTGACGTAGGGCGCGTGTTGCGGGCCGGCGAGGATGTTGGTGTAGCCCGACGCCGCCGGTTCGCCGCCGGCGCGATAGATCTGCACCTCGTTCATGCGCTCCTGGTCATAAAGGATCGAACCCCCGGAGCCGAAAACCTGCATTGCGATGCGCCCCTTGCGGCCCCAGGCGGAGCGGTTGGCCAGCAACACGCCGGAAGCACCGCCTTCCATGCGGAACAGAACGCTGGCGATGTCGTGGGTTTCGACTTCGCGGCGGCCGCCGTCCGCGAGCGGCCGGTCGGGATAGGGCTTCGCCATGTCGGCCATGACCGAGCCCACTCGACCGAACAGGGTCCAGATCAGCGAAAGCGGATGGACCGCGAAATCATCGAGCGCGCCGTAGCCGGACGATGCTTCGCTCTTCCAGAAGAACAGTCCCGCCGGATCGGCCATGAAGTCCTCGTCCATTTCGAGGCGGATGTGATTGACCGTGCCGATGGCGCCCTCGGCGAGAAACCGGCCGATCTGACGGATCATCGGGTTCTGGATGTAGTTGTAACCGAGCACGGCGGCGCGGCCGGACGCGCGGGCGGCGTCGCGCATGCGCACGGCATCGTCCAGTTTCGGCGCCATCGGCTTCTCGCACCAGACATGCTTGCCCGCCTCCAGCGCCTCGATCGCCATCTCCGGATGAAAGGCGTTCGGCGCGGTCACGGAGATCACGTCGACATCGCCGTCGGACAGCAGGTCGCGCCAGTTGCCGGTCGCCTTCGCAAATCCGAAAGCCGCGGCCTTTTCGCTGGCGAGTTCCGGGTTGACTTCGGCCAGATGCACCAGCGCTACATCCGGGCAGTCGCCGAAGACGGGCCGGACCGCGTTCCACGCGAGAGCATGGCATTTGCCCATGTAGCCGGTCCCGATTAGACCGATTCCGACAGGTTTCATCGTGATTCTCCCGAAAGCATGGATGGGCCGGTTCTGTCCGCGTGTTGCAGCAGCGGCGAAACTATGGAATATTTGTTTCATCGAACGGAAAACGGGTCAAGCATGAATCAGAACGCGACCGTTGCGGGCAGGTCTCCGGCTCTCCCTCCCGCACCACGCAATTTCGAGGCCTTGCGGGATCATATCGCCGCCAGCCAGTCCAGCCTGCCGAAGCGGCTCTCCCAGGCCGCTGAATATGCGCTGTCCCATCCCGACGAGATCGCGCTCGGCACGGCGGCCAGCATCGCCAGCGCCGCCGACGTGCAGCCGTCGACACTGGTGAGGCTTGCCCGACACCTCGGCTACGAGGGGTTTTCCGATTTCCAGACCGTCTTCCGGGAGAGGCTGAAGAACCGCGCCTCCACCTATGAGGAACGGCTGCTGAAGATCGAGAAAGGCACGTCGGGCGATTCCTACGAAAGCGCGCTGTTGAACGGCTTCCTGACCGCGGCGCGGCAGTCGATCGACAGCCTGTCGGAACATATCAATCCAGCCGATTTCGCCCGTTGCGTGAGCATATTGGCGGAAGCCGACACGATCTACCTCGTCGCCAAGCGGCGCGCCTACCCGCTTGCCGCCCACATGGGCTATGCCTTCGGCAAGCTGAAGATCCGATCGGTTATGGTCGATTCCGCCAACGGCATCGACCCGGAAATCGTGCAGATGGCGACGCCGCGCGATGCCGTGATCGCCTGCTCCTTTTCGCCCTATGCGCCTGCCTCGGTCGAACAGGCGCAGGCATTCACCGCGCGCGGCGTGCCGCTCGTCGCGATCACCGATTCCGCCCTGTCGCCGCTCGCCGCCAATGCCCGCCACTGGCTTGAAGTTTCGGAGCACGATTTCGCCGGTTTCCGCTCTCTGTCGGCCGGCATGGCGCTGGTCATGGCCCTGCCCGTCGCGATCGCGGAACGCCGCCGCCTGCGTCTCTGAGGACGAGAAAAACCGTCGATGCGGGATGAAAATGGTTTCGTTTCGTCTTGACATCAAAATGGAATATATGTTTCATTTTGGGCCGGTAAGGCAACGACACTCGAGGTTGCCGGAGGAGACCGATGCCCGCAGCGAACAAAGACAGGCTGGACGTCATCACGATCGGCCGCTCTTCCGTTGACCTTTACGGTCAGCAGGTCGGCGGGCGTCTCGAGGACATGGCCTCGTTTGCGAAATATATCGGCGGCTCCCCGACCAATATCGCCGCCGGCAGCGCCCGTCTCGGGCTGAAATCGGCGCTGATCACCCGCGTCGGCGACGAGCACATGGGCCGCTTCATCCGCGAGCAACTGCACAAGGAAGGCGTGGACACGGGCGGCATCGTCACCGACCCGCAACGCCTGACCGCGCTCGTCCTGCTCGGCATCCGCGACCAGGAACAGTTCCCGCTGATCTTCTACCGCGAGAACTGCGCCGACATGGCGCTGTGCGAAGACGATATCGACCCGGATTTCATCGCGCGCTCCGGCGCGGTCTGTGTCACCGGCACGCATCTCTCGCATCCACAGACCGAGGCGGCTGTCCTCAAGGCACTGCGCCTGGCGCGCGAGAACGGCGCGAAGACCGCCCTCGACATCGACTACCGCCCGAACCTCTGGGGACTGGCCGGTCACGGCGCCGGCGAAAGCCGTTTCATCGCCTCGGACGCGGTCACGCGCAAACTGCAGTCGACGCTGCATTTCTTCGACCTGATTGTCGGCACCGAGGAGGAATTCCACATCGCCGGCGGATCGACCGACACGCTGAAAGCGCTGCGCGCCGTGCGCAAGGTCTCCGCAGCGACGCTCGTATGCAAGCGGGGGCCGATGGGCGCGGTCGCCTTCGAGGGCGACATCCCAGCAAGCCTCGACGACGGCCAGACCGGACCGGGCTTTCCGATCGAGGTCTTCAACGTACTCGGCGCGGGCGACGGCTTCATGAGCGGTCTGCTGAAAGGCTGGCTGACCGGCGAGGACTGGCCGACAGCGCTGAAATTCGCCAATGCCTGCGGCGCATTCGCCGTGTCCCGGCACGGCTGCACCCCGGCCTACCCGTCCTGGGAGGAACTGCAATACTTCCTGAAACGCGGCATCCGCACGCCGGCGCTGCGCAAGGACGGCGACCTGGAACAGGTGCACTGGTCGACCAACCGCAAGGGCGACTGGTCGACGATGCGCGTCTTCGCCTTCGACCACCGGATGCAGCTGGAAGCGCTCGCCGACGAGGCCGGCGTCGACCATGCGCGCATCGGCGCGTTCAAGAGGCTTTGCCTGAAAGCGGCGAAAGCCGTGGCGAACGGCCAACCCGGCCACGGCATCCTGTGCGACGGCCGGCTCGGCCGCGGCGCACTCTACGAAGCCGCCGGTTCGGGCCTCTGGATCGGCCGGCCGGTCGAGTGGCCGGGCTCGCGCCCGCTGACGCTGGAGCCGGAAATCGGCGACGATTTCGGCGGGTTGGTCGAGTGGCCGCTGGAGCATGTCGTCAAGGTCCTTTGCTTCTATCATCCGGAAGACGACGCGGCGACGAAGGCGTTGCAGGAAGAAACCGTCAAGCGCCTGTTCGCCTCCGCGCGCCGCAACCGGCTCGAAATGCTGCTGGAAATCATACCATCGAAGGTGGGGCCGGTGGATGAAACGACGGCGGCCACCATCATCGACCGCTTCTACGAGATCGGCGTCTATCCGGACTGGTGGAAGCTCGAACCGATGAAGACCGACGCCGAATGGGCGAATGCCTGCGCGGCAATCGAGCGACATGACCGCCACACGCGCGGCATCGTCGTGCTGGGCCTCGACGCGCCGGCGGACGACTTGCGCAGGAGTTTCGCCAGCGCGGCGCGCCATCCGCTCGTCAAGGGCTTCGCGGTGGGCCGCACCATTTTCGGCGAGGCGGCGCAGGAATGGCTGTCGGGATGCATTTCCGATGATGACGCAATTGCCTCAATGATTGAAAAGTACAAATCCCTCTGCGACGTGTGGGACGCCGCGAGATCGGGAGGAAGGACAGCATGAAGACGGTGAGGCTGACGGCCGCTCAGGCGCTGGTGCGCTATCTGTCGAACCAGTTCAACGGGGACGGCGAACGCTTCCTGGCGGGATGCTGGGCGATTTTCGGCCACGGCAATGTCGCCGGCATGGGCGAGGCGCTGTACGGCGTCCGCGACACGTTCCCGACCTGGCGCGGCCACAACGAGCAGACGATGGCGCACGCGGCGATCGCCTATGCCAAGCAGCTCGGCCGCCGCCGCGCGATGGCCGTAACCTCCTCGATCGGGCCGGGCGCGACCAACATGGTCACGGCCGCCGCGCTCGCCCATGTCAACCGCCTGCCGGTGCTGCTGATCCCAGGCGACGTCTTCGCCAATCGCGGCCCGGACCCGGTGCTGCAGCAGGTCGAGGATTTCAACGACGGCACGGTCTCGGCTAATGACTGCTTCCGGCCGGTCAGCCGCTATTTCGACCGCATCACGCGGCCGGAACAGCTGCTTGCCGCCCTGCCCCGCGCGATGCGCATCATGACCGATCCGGCCGATTGCGGCCCGGTGACGCTCGCCTTCTGCCAGGACGTGCAGGCGGAAGCCTTCGACTGGCCGGAGAGCTTCTTCGAGAAGAAGGTTTGGCGTCAGCGCCGTCCCGCCCCCGACGCGCAGGAACTGGCCGCGGCCGCCGAAGCGATCCGCGCGGTGAAGAACCCGGTCATCGTCGCCGGCGGCGGCGTGCATTATTCCGGCGCCTGCATGGCGCTGAAAACCTTTGCCGAGGCATTCACGATCCCGGTGACCGAAACGCAGGCCGGCAAGTCCGCCCTGCCCTGGGATCACCCGCTCAACATGGGACCGATCGGGGTGACCGGTGCTTCGAGCGCCAACGCCGTCGCCGAGACCGCCGATCTCGTGATCGGCGTCGGCACTCGGTTCCAGGATTTCACCACGGGCTCATGGGCGCTGTTCAAAAACCCGGACAGGAAAATCCTCGCGCTCAATGTCCAGCCCCATGACGGCTTCAAGCATAACGCGCTGCCGCTGGTCGCGGACGCGAAGGTCGGACTGGAGGCGTTGTCAAAGGCGCTCGCGGGTTACGGCGCAGCCGCGCCGGATGCCGCGCTGAGGCGCGACTGGTTCGCGGC
>JBAQHA010000646.1:0-2948 GCA_049288075.1 Oricola sp. | reverse complement strand
GATAGAACAGCACGAGCAGCCAGAGCGTCTGGACCGGACCGATCCCGAGATCTGAAATGAGCTTGCTCATTGCCTGCGGTACGCCGATCACATTGGCAATGAAGCTCAGGTAAAAGGCCGCAACCATGATCAGAAGGATCATGGCCGTCATCTTGATCGTGGACAGAAAGGCCTGGTGCAGCATGGTGATGCTTAATGCGCCGTTCAGAGCAGCGAGAAGCAGAGCCAGCACGACGCCGGTCGCCGCAGCCTCGGTCGGCGTAGCGAACCCACCGTAGATCGATCCAAGCACAATCAGGAAAATCGCGACCGGCGGCAGAAGACTCCTCAGCCGCGCAAGCCGTTGGATCATCGGAGCGATTTCATCCTTTTCCCCGGCAATGCCGGGCCGGGCCAGCGTCGCGACAATTACCGCGACCATGAACAGGCCAGTCAGGATCAGGCCGGGAATGATACCGGCCAGGAAAAGATCGCCGACGGACGTATCCGTCATGGCCCCGTAAATAATAAGGTTCACGCTGGGCGGGATGAGAATGCCGAGGGTTCCGCCTGCCGCGATGGTCCCGAGAACCCATTTCTCGTCATAGGCACGCCGCTTGAGTTCGGGAACGGCCACCGAGCCAATGGTCGCGGCCGTCGCGACCGACGATCCCGAAATGGCCGCGAACATAGCGCTCGCGCCGATATTCGTGTGCAGGAGGCCGCCAGGAAGCCGGTCGAGCCAATCCGAAAGGCTGGCATACATCCGATCCGTCACTCCGGAACGCAGAAGCAGTTCGCCCATCAGGATAAACAGCGGAATTGCCGTCAGCAAATAGTCATTCAAAGTCGACCAGAGCTGCGAACCGAAGGTCGCAAGGATGCTTGGCCCCATTATGAAAAGCGCTCCTGCGATACTGACAAGAAACATGGACGTCGCCACATGCAGGCCAGCAGCCATCAGGAGGAGCAAAAGGCCGAAGCCCACCAGGCCGCCATAGCTGCCGATCATGACAATTTCTCCTGCGCTATGTGAGTTTCGACAGCCGCGTCTATCTCTTCAATCTCGGCGCCTTCAATCGAACGCGGGCCGAAGTCTTCATTGGCCGCGGCAAGATCGCGGCGTATCGCACTCAATGCCGTCATCGTCGCCCACAGGCAGGAAAAGGCGAAGAACGCCAGGCTGGCGAACCACATGGCCTGAGGGATCCACAATGGCGTGCGCAATGGCGTAAAGGAGCGGCTTTGTAGCGATATGCTTTGGGAAAGCGCTATCCAGGCATGCCAGGCCATGTAGGCGGCAAAGCCCGTCAAGGTCAGATAGGCCAGAATGTTGAGCGCCGCTTTCAGCGGGGCCGGCAGCCTGTCCAAGACCAGGTCGATACGGGTATGCGCGCGCGCGACAAGGGCACAGGAGAACCCGGTCACGCTCGCGATGGCGAGAATATATCCGCCCAGTTCGTCCGCAGCCTGAAATGAATAGGAGAACAGTTTGCGGCTCAGCACTTCGGCAGTCACGATTAGTGCAAGCAGTAGCACCGCCCAGCCTGCAAGGATGGCCAATGCGTTGGAAATGGCGCGAATCTGTCGCATCGGCGGGCCCTTCCGGTATGGGGCAGGCGGCAGAGACCGCCCACCCCTCATTGTCATTCAGCGATAGCGTAGCCGCGAGCCGCGCCAATTGATGCGTTCCATGCGTTGACGCATTCAGAATAGACGGCGTTGCAGGCCTTCCCCCATTCCGGCAGGATGGTGCCTGTGACCGCTTCGCCGAGCTTTGCGCGATCAGCGTCGGTCACATCCGCAAGCTTCATGGCGAACTTGGTGTAACCTTCGCAACTATCCGAGCCGACATTGCAGGCAGTGGCCTGGTCGGACAATGCCCCGGCGCGCACCCACATTTCATCCTCGAGTGCCTTGAACGCCGTTTCCAGTTTCGCCTTGTCGGCGTCCGGCAGGGCATTCCACTTTTCGAGGTTCATGAAATGCGCATTCATCGCCCAGTTGATGCCGGCCGGGATCAGGTTTGCGGTCACTTCCGGCCATTTGCCGGTGTTTCCCGACGTCGGCGAGGTGATGGCGCAGTCCACAACACCACGCTGCAAGCCCAGATAGACTTCCGGGAAACTCATCGTCACCGGAATTGCGCCAAGAGCGGTAACCAGCGCGGACATGGAGGCCGTGTAGGATCGCACTTTCTTGCCCGGCAGATCGGAAAGGCCGGCGACATGCTCATTGCAATAGAAGACCTGCGGGCCGAAAGGCCACAAGGTCATCACCTTGACGCCGAAGCGGTCCTCCACGCGCTTGCTGAAGACCTCGCGATAGGCTTCGACGGCTGTCTTCAAATCTTCAAGCGTGGGCGACACGCCGACGAGATCGATCCCGTCGAGGAAGGTATCGTCACGGGCGACCGGACCGATGGTCGATTGGACAATGTCAAAGGCTCCGCTGCCAACGGCGCGCAAGGTGTCTTCCATCTTGATGCCCGCAACGTCGAGGTTCCGGTAGTTCACCGCAACGCTAAGGCCAGTCGCTTCTGCCAGCGTATTGTAGAATTGCGTTTCCGCTTCCACCTGCGTGGAGTTGGTCGACACGGCGCCCAGCACGTTGAAAGTGGCGTCCGCGGCGTTGGCCCAACCGGTTGACAAGAGTGCGAAGATGGCAACGCCCGAAGCGGCTATCCGATTTCGCGTGAAAGGTGACGAGTTCAGCATGATTCCGGTCCTTTTGTTTGCGGAAAGGCAGGCGCCGTTTCCCTGAGTTCACCAGACATTCGCCGCGCTCGCTGGTCACCGGCGTTTGCCCCGCCTCCGAAAACTGCTCAATATTTGGGCAGGTTTCTTTCGCATTCAAATTCTAGGCACATTAATTCCGTCTCCGCAATATTTTTGTCGCCAATTTTTGCGACTAATGTCGACTTTTTTCTGAGAATGCGCGCCAAAAAGAGCCGCCTTTTCGCCAAAGGC
>JBAQHA010000645.1:0-3733 GCA_049288075.1 Oricola sp. | reverse complement strand
GGGTCATGGAGTTGGGCGCCATGTTGTCCTTGCCGTAGCCCGCGCGCTTGCCGATCACAAGCGCGCCGACCAGGCCCGCGATACCGGCGTTGATGTGGACCACAGTACCACCGGCGAAGTCGATCGCGCCGAGGCCGAACAGCAGGCCCGCGCCGTCCCAGACCATGTGAGCGATCGGGAAGTAGACGAAGGTGACCCACAGCACGAGGAAGACCACGATGGAGGAGAACTTCACGCGCTCGGCGAAGGCGCCGACGATGAGGGTCGGGGTGATCGCGGCGAAGGTCATCTGGAAGCAGATGAACACGTATTCCGGGATCACGACGCCTTCGGAGAAGGTCGCCGCTTCGCTGTTCATGTCGACACCGGCGAGGAACAGCTTGCCGAGGCCGCCCCAATAGGGGCTCGACGAACCGCCAAAGGAGAAGGAATAACCCCAGAGCACCCAGACGACCATGACCGCGCAAGCGGCGACGGTGACCTGCATAAGAACCGAGAGCATGTTCTTGGCGCGCACGAGGCCGCCGTAGAAGAGGGCGAGGCCCGGCACGATCATGAGCAGGACGAGGACGGTGGCAATCATCATGAACGCCGTGTCGCCCTTGTCCATCGTGGTTGTCGCTGCCTCGGCGGCCGCTTCGGTGGCTGCCGGAGCAGTTTCCTGGGCGATCGCCACTGCGGCGGAAGCGAGAAGAGCGGAGAGCGCGAGAGCGCCTGAACGAATTTTAGAGATCATCGGTTTGAGCCCCGTTGGTTCCGCGGCGTTACAGCGCATCGGAATCGGTTTCGCCCGTACGGATACGCACGGCGCTTTCAATGGAAATGGTGAAGATCTTGCCGTCGCCGATCTGGCCGGTCTTGGCAGCGGCGGCGATGGTTTCGATCACCTTGTCGACCAGGTCGTCGTCGACCGCGACCTCGATCTTCAGCTTCGGCAGGAAGCTGATCGAGTATTCAGCGCCGCGGTAGATCTCGGTATGGCCCTTCTGGCGGCCGAAGCCTTTGACTTCGGTGACCGTGAGGCCCTGGATGCCGATCCCGGTGAGGGCTTCGCGGACCTCATCCAGTTTGAACGGCTTGATGATAGCCATGACTATTTTCATTCGTCCCATCCTTTCGAGACGGCCGCACACCGATATCGCCGGACATGCCCCGTTCGGCGACACAGATTCAAAACCCGTGCCAAATCGCTCGAAAGCACCAACAAGGCCGCTTCCGCGCCATAAAATCCGATTCAGGGTGCAGGACTTGCTTAAAGATTAAGCACATTGGCGCTTGATGACCGCAAATTATGCAGACATGGGCCGCAGAATTGATCAGCTCCGCAGCCGGATCAGGCCTTCCTGGGCGACCGATGCGACCAGCGTGCCGTCGGTGGCGAAAATCGAGCCGCGGGTGAAGCCGCGCGCGCCGGAACTCGAAGGACTGTCCTGGGTATAGAGGAACCAGTCGTCGAGTTTGAACGGACGATGAAACCACATGGCGTGATCGAGGCTGGCCATCTGGATATCGCGGTCGAAGAAGGAGCGGCCGTGCGCGAAGAGCGAGGTGTCGAGCAGGGTCATGTCGGAGAGGTAGGCGAGAACGGCGGCCTGAAGCGGCCGGTCGTCGGGCACCGGACCGGTCATGCGGATCCACATGTGCTGTTTCGGCGGCAGTTTCTCGCGGGTCAGATAATGGGTGAGCGAGACGGGCTTGAACTCGATCGGCCGTTCGCGCTGCCAGTATTTGCGCAGGGCCTCGGGAAGCTCGCCGATGAACTGGCTGACGAGTTCCTTTTCCGACAGGAGCGTGTCGGGAGAGGGGACTCCCTCGGGCATCTCGATGGAATGCTCCAGCCCCGGCTCGTCTATCTGGAACGAAGCCGACAGCGAGAAGATGGCGTGGCCGTGCTGGATGGCGACGACGCGGCGCGTCGCGAAGCTGGATCCGTCGCGGATGCGGTCGACCTCGTAGATGATCGGCACGGCGGGATCGCCCGGCCGCATGAAATAGCAATGCAGCGAGTGGATGTGGCGGTCCGGCTCGACAGTGCGCTGGGCGGCGACCAGCGCCTGGCCGATCACCTGGCCGCCGAAGACGCGCTGCCAGCCCGACTGCGGGCTGCGACCTCGGAACAGGTTGTGTTCCAGCGTTTCGAGATCGAGAATGGAGATCAGTTCCTCAACGGCGGAAGACATGTGCGGCGATCCGGTTTGGATATGTCATCGCGCTTTGCTACAGGGGAGCGGGAACAAGTCAAGATCGCGGCCCCTCAACGGCCGCACATGGAGGCGCCCATGCCGGCAGCACCGAAACGCAAGACCGTCGCGAAACCGAAGGCGCAAGCGAAATCCAAGGACGCGACACCACGCGGCCCGCTCGACATCCTGATCGCCGGCGCGGGCTATGTCGGCCTGGCGACGGCGGCGGCGATCGCCCATGCCGCCCCGCATCTCTCCATCCGCGTCGTCGATCCCGCGCCGGAAGGCGTGTGGAAAAAGGATGGCCGCGCCTCGGCGATCGCCGCGGCCGCGAGCCGCATGCTCGAGGAACTCGGCTGCTGGGACACGATCCTGCCCGATGCGGAGCCGATCCGCGAGATGGTCGTCACAGATAGCCGCACCGGCGACCCGGTACGGCCAGTGTTCCTGACCTTCGATGGCGAGGTCGCTTCCGGCGAACCCTTCGCCCACATGGTACCGAACGTGACGATGAACGGCGCGTTGCGCGCGAAATGCGAGGCGGCGGGCGTCACGATCAGCCAGGGCGTCGGCGTTACGAGCTTCACGGAGGAGTCGCCCGGCGCGCCGCTGTCCGTAACACTGTCGAACGGCGAGGACCTGAAGACCCGGCTGCTGGTCGCGGCCGACGGCGCGAAATCGGCGCTGCGGGCGCTGGCCGGCATCAAGACAGTGCATTGGGACTACGGCCAGATGGGCATCGTCGCGACGATCGCGCACGAGCGGCCGCATGAGGGCCGGGCGGAAGAGCATTTCCTGCCCGCCGGCCCCTTCGCGATCCTGCCATTGAAGGGCAACCGATCCTCCATCGTCTGGTCGGAAACGACGGCGAATGCCGAGCGGCTGCTCAAGTCGGACGAGTTCACCTTCGATTTCGAGCTGGAGAAGCGCTTCGGCCTGAAGCTCGGCGAGATCCGTGTCGAGGGCCAGAAACGGGCCTATCCGCTCGGGCTGACGCTGGCGCGCGATTTCGTGAAGCCGCGATTCGCGCTGATCGGCGACGCCGCGCACGGCATTCACCCGATCGCCGGCCAGGGGCTCAATCTCGGCTTCAAGGACGCCGCGGCGCTGGCGGAAACCATTGTCGAAGCCGACCGGCTCGGCCTCGATTTCGGCCAGCTTGACGTGCTGCAGCGCTACGAGCGCTGGCGCCGCTTCGACACCTGGCAGATGGGCGTCACCACCGACGTGCTGAACCGGCTGTTCTCCAACGATTTCACGCCGCTGCGCGCGCTGCGCGACATCGGCCTCGGGATTGTCGACCGTATGCCGGGGATGAAGAACTTCTTCATCGGCCAGGCGGCCGGCCTTTCCGGCCCCGCGCCGCGGCTGTTGCGCGGGGAGCCGATCTGATCGGATTCAGCGGTAGGTCCGTTCCTCGATCGGGGTCGCCTCGATGCGGGCGAGCAGGCCGTCCAGAAACGAGGATTCCGCGCGGTTGAGGCTGGCGCGCGGATTCCACACGACATGGACGTCGATCGCCGGCATCCTGTCGTAGGGCGGCAGGTGCC
>JBAQHA010000644.1:0-2848 GCA_049288075.1 Oricola sp. | reverse complement strand
GTGCCGAAGAACGGTCTCGTCATCGCCGCGACTACGAATTCCTGCTGCATCACGGAAGCAATCGGATCTTCGACGATATCGGGCTTTCCCGTGCAGACGTGGCGAGGCTCTACCGCAAGACCCGGTTCATGTGACCGCTACCAAAATCTCCTGTCCGCCTGACTGCCCGCCGGAAACGGCGGGCCTTTTTTATCCGCGGTCACTACAAGAAAACGCCGGGGCTTCCGCTCCGGCGTTTCGGTGTCGGGTGGTAACGAATGTTTCGCCGTTGAGCCAATCAGGCGGCGCGCAAATCCCGAGCGAACTCGTTCTGTATCCAATCCTGTTCTTCTTTCATGATCCCGTTGAGCCGCA
This sequence comes from Oricola sp., assembly GCA_049288075.1. Lineage (GTDB taxonomy): Bacteria > Pseudomonadota > Alphaproteobacteria > Rhizobiales > Rhizobiaceae > Oricola. Next base: position 2,494 of record JBAQHA010000644.1, on the reverse strand, counting down.
TATGCAGAACCTTCAGTTCTTCCAGGCTCCAGGTGAGAGACGCAATCGCGTCAGTGACCTCGAACAACTCGCGAGAAAGCGCATCCCGCGTTTGCTGGTAACCATCGAGGGTGCTTGCGCCGCCGGCGAAAGCGCGTGCGAGAATTTCGGCGTCCCGCAAGGCATCCGTTATGCCGTGTGCGGTCAACGGGTCCTTGAAATAGCCTGCATCGCCAACTAGCGCCCAGCCGGGCCCGGCGGCCCGGCGCATATGGCCTTTCTGGCCGATAAAGCCAACTGGCCGCGCGGTAAGGTTTGCGGTTGCCAGGGCTGCGCGAAGTTCCGGGAACGCGCAGGCCACTGTGTGCAAACCGTCATCGAGAAAACCGCGAACGCTGGAAAGATAGAATTGCCGCGGCATGGCGACGAAGACACAGGTCTGGCCGGCATTTGTCGGAATGGCGCCGGCGGACAGGCCGGGCATGAAATACCAGCGGTTGCCGCGATGTTCGATGCCGTCGAAATAGCCATAGACAACCGAGGTGGCGTGATCGGATTGCCGCACGACCGCCGCATTGACAAAGCGAGCCACCGCGGAGCGCCTGCCGTCGGCGCCGATGACTATGTCTCCGGTCACCGAGAATGTGGCGCCTCCTTCCACACCGGCAAGGATGCCGCGCACGCGTCCGTCCGGACCATGCAGTAATCCGCGGCAGGTGACGCCGAAGCGCGCGTCGACACCTGCCTCGATGGCCGCCTCCACAAGAATGGAGTCGAGGACATAGCGGCGGGGCGCATAGAGCGCGTCGACGCCATGTGACGGTTTGATTTCGACTTCGATCGCCTCGCTTCCATAGACAAAGGCGGTGCTGCGGATAGGCGGCGTGCCGGCGCGCTCGATCCGGTCGAGGAGGCCCCATGAAGTGAGCTGCATTACAGCACCGCGCATCAGAGCGTGTGTCGACATCGTGTCGGTGCCCTGCGCGCCGCTGTCGATCATCAACACACGCGCGCCCTGTCGTGCGAGCAGCATGGCGGTGGCGGCGCCGGCGCAGCGAGCGCCTACGACGATAGCATCGTAATGACTGGAAAATGTTCCTTGGATCGGCATGGCGATTTCCTTTCAGGCGGCCTTTCGAGGGATGTGTTTCAGGTGGCGCGCGATGTCCGGCAGGAGCTCCTCGGCGTCGCGGCCGACACCGTCGATGAAGGTGGACGAACGGCGTCGCATGAACGGAAGTCCGAGCACGAAGAGACCAGGCAGGTCGCTCACACCACCGGTGTTACGGATCTCGCCCGTTTCATCGAGGACGGGTATCCGTAGCCACGGATAAGCGCGGCGGTAGCCGGTCGCCCAGACGACGGAGCGAATACCGGCGGCTCGCAGGTCGATGCGTGTGAAGTTGCAGCCAATTCTTTCGGGTTGAGCCCAGGCGAGCGGATCTTCCGGCGCGTCGAGTTTTGCTTCTTCGACAAAATCGTCGATGCGTGTCAGGAGTTTGCGTCGCCGTCCTTCGGCCGCCGCGCACTCGTGGGCGAGGTCGGGAGCGATCGCGAGAACGTTGCCAGAGGCGCCGATCGCGTGTCCAACGATCCGGACGCCGCGCTCCGCCAGTCGCTGAAGATCGAGAGAACGCCGGTCGGGGTGACCAATCAGTTGCAGCGACGGCTGCCGATTCAGTTGCAGCCCGTCAGCATCGGGCGCGCGCCTTTCGTCAAGAAAGCCGCATGCATCGAGCCAGGCCATGATATCCCTGCCGCGATAGCAGCGGGGGACGCGGACGTGGCGGCCGGCAGCTATCGTCACCGGATGGCCGGCGCGATGAATCTCGTCGGAGAGCTGGATGCCGGTAGCCGATGCGCCGACCACGAGGACGCCGCCGGCCGGAAGGCTGTCGGGTGAGCGATAGCGTTCGGGAACGATCTGCTCGATGTCATGAGACAGGTCCGATGCCCAGGCCGGGACGCTTGGCCGATCGCAGGCGCCTGTTGCGACGACCACGCTTCTTGCGATCCAGATGCCGCGGTCGGTCATAACGCGAAAAGCCGAGCCGGCACGCGAGAGTTCGAACACGCGGGTATGCGTGCGGACTGGCGCATTGAATGATGCTTTGTAATTTTCGAGAAAACGGACGACTTCTGCTCGGCGCATGAATCCATCCGGATCGTCGCCTTGATAGGAGTGTCCCGGAAGCCGGGTCATCCAGTTGGGCGTCAACAGCCGCAGGGAATCCCAGCGTTCGGCGCGCCAGCGTTCGCCGACCTCGCCGCGCTCGATCAGCACATGATCGATGCCCGTTCCCGAGAGACAACGGCTCATCGCCAGACCGGCCTGGCCGGCTCCGATGATCAGAACATCCGTTTTATGGGCCACGACAAATCTCCATGCGCGCGGGGTTGAGGCAGGAACCGGAACCGGATCCAATGACTTGCCCATGGAGTAGCAAGTGCTTGTTTCAGCAGGGCTTCTTTGCCGGAATTTCGGGTTTCAGTTGTTTCGGAAAGGGTTTTTCCG
>JBAQHA010000643.1:0-3376 GCA_049288075.1 Oricola sp. | reverse complement strand
GATCTGGCTTAGAAGGAAACCTTCAGGCCGCTGGTGACCGCAACGATGTCGTTGTTGTCGCCGGAGCCGAGGTCTTCCTCACCGATGAAGCCGGTCAGGAACACACTCACGCCCGGTGCCAGATTGTAGCCGACGTTGGCGGAACCGGCCATCAGCTCGTCGTCCGAGTCATCGTCCTCGGAGTAGATGCCGTTGATCGAGAAGTTCCACGGGCCGGCTTCGTAGCCGATACCCAGATCGACGCCGTAGCCTTCGCCACCGTTGCCGTCAGCGTCGTCATAGACGCCACCGGCCGCGATGGTGAAGCCGGAGAAGCTCACCGCAACGCCACCGCCGATGCCGTAGACGTTGTCTTCCGGCTCGGCGTCGGCCTTGCCGAACGCGCCGACCAGGCCGAGCTCGAGGCCAACGCCGTTGAACTCGCCCTCGTAGCCCAGACCCAGACCGACGTGGTCGTGGGTGCCGCTGCTGTTCGCACGGTTGAAGTCGTTGCCGTCGCCGCCGTCGGCCGTATCCGGCGTGTAGCTGATGCCGGCGCTGAAGCCGTTGAAGTTCGGCGTGGTGTAGGTGATCTTGGTGCCGTCGCTCGAATCGGTGCCGTTCTGCAGGTCGACCGAGGTACGGGCATCGCCCATGTAGGCAGACGTCAGGAAGTTCGAGGTCGGGTTGCCGACGCCGCCGTAGTCAACGCCCGAGTTCGAGCCGTTGACCATGAAGGTGTCTTCAGCGCCGTCGTTGTTGCCGAACTCGAGCTTGCCGAAGCCGCCCGACGCCCAGATGCTGTTCTCGTCGACGTTGTTGTCCTCACCGGAGTCAGCCTCGATCTCCACGCGGAAACCGAAGGTGATGCCGTTGTCGGCCATGATCGAGCCGTTGACATGGATTTCGGTGTTGGTCGAGAAAGCGAAACCACGATCCGAACGGTCGTTGCCGGTGCTACCGTCGTTGTCAGAGTCGCCGGCGGAAGCCATGAACTGCTGGAATGCAGAGAGCTTCAGCTCCTGCGCAGCGGCAGGGCTGGCCACCAGGGCCGCGGCCCCGATAATGGCGCTGCTAGCCATCAATACGTTTTTCATCCGAAAAGCTCCAAATACGGTGTCTATTGTGGGTACCCCAAGCCACGGGATGTCTTGTTGGTACTAGGCTCTTCGGCGGATCGCAAGGGGAAGCAAGGGTGTTAAGTTGTTTTTCCGACACACTGTGGTTTCTCCGCAACAGTGGGTAAAATGGTCGTTAAGCCAACCACTTCCCGGAAAAGCCTGCGGCGCCGATAGAGGCGCATATTACCCTTTTTGCGCGTATTTCGACTCATCCTTCATGCTTAAGGCGTCCTCCGTAAACGTCTCGTTAACCTTCGCCACCGCCGCGCTTGCATCCCTGGGCACATTTGCCTACAGGGTGCATTATCCGTTGGCGGGCGACGATCCGCGCCCCCATTTCCGCAGATACCGCCCGGTTCCAAGAGCGCTGACAACCCATGCCCGGCATCCTCTGGCTTGCGTCTTACCCGAAATCCGGCAACACCTGGATGCGGGTCTTTCTCGCCAACCTGATCCTCGATCCACCGGAGCCGCTGGCATTGCAGCGGATCAACGAGGTCTGCTCCAGCGAGCCCAACGAGGTATGGTTCCGCAGCCTGACGGACAAGCCGGTCAGCGACCTCAGCAACAAGCAGGTCGCCGCCCTCAGGACCCGGGCGCAGGAGAGCGCCGCCAGCCTCAACAAGAACATCATCCCGATGAAGACCCACAGCCTCTGCGGCAAGGACTTCGGCTACCCGACGATCTCCGCCAAGGCCAGCATGGGGGTCATCTATATCGTGCGCGATCCGCGCGACGTGGTGATCTCGGCGGCGGACCACTACGGCCTCACCATCGACCAGGCGATCGAGATGATGGCCGATCCCAAGGCGCGCGGGCGCGGCAAGCCGGGCAACACGGTGCACGAGCTGATGGGCAGCTGGTCGGATCACGTGAAGTCGTGGACGCGCTGGAAGCACACGCCGCTCCTGGTGCTGCGCTACGAGGACATGCTGGCCGACCCGCTCGGCCAGCTCGGCGCGGTTGCCCGCAAGCTTGGCATCACCCAGGACGCGGCGCGCATCGGGAAGGCCGTGGAATTCTCCTCCTTCAAGAAGCTGCAGGCGCAGGAGGCCCAGACCGGCTTCATCGAGAAGTCGGAGCACAGCGAGCGTTTCTTTCGTTCCGGGCGCGCCGGCGGCTGGCGCGAGAAGCTGACGCCGGCGCAGGCCGCCGCGATCGAGCGCGACCACGCCGTCCAGATGCGCCGCTTCGGCTACCTGCCGCCCGCCGATGCGCCCGCTGCCGCACCCGCCGCCGGCAAGGGCGCCCCCCGCCAGAAGTCGAAGGCGCGCTGAGCCATGCCCGGCATTCTCTGGCTGGCGTCCTATCCGAAGTCCGGCAACACCTGGATGCGGGCCTTCCTGGCCAATCTCATCCTCGACGCTTCCGAGCCCCTGCCGTTGAAGCGGATCAGTGAGCTTTGCCCCAGCGAGCCGTCGGAGATCTGGTTCCGCCCCTTCGTGCAGGGCAAGGTCTCCGACCTCGCCCCGAAGGAGGTCGCGGCGCTGCGATGCCGGGCGCAGGAACGCGCGGTCTCGCTGAACAAGAACGTGATCCCCATGAAGACCCACAGTTACCTCGGCGAGGACTGCGGGTTTCCCATCATCTCCCAGAAGGCGACCTTTGGCGCGGTCTACATCATCCGCGATCCGCGCGATGTGGCAATCTCCGCTGCCGACCACTTCGGCCTCATGCTCGATGCGATGATCGACAAGCTGGCCGATCCGCTGGCCCTCTGCGCGGCGATGTCGGGCACCATCGTCCACGAGCTGCAGAGCAGTTGGTCTCACCATGTGGAATCCTGGACCAGGTGGAACCATCCCGGGATCTTCACCGTGCGCTACGAGGATCTGCTGGCCGATCCGCTCGACCAGTTCGGGCGTGTCGCGCGCCATTTCGGCATCACCACCGACAAGGCGCGCGTGAAAAAGGCGATCGATTTTTCGTCCTTCAACCAGTTGCAGAAGATGGAGGCCGAACAGGGCTTCGTGGAACGCTCCTTTCACAGCGAGCGGTTCTTCCGCTCCGGGCGCTCCGGCGGCTGGCGCGACAAGCTGACGCCGGACCAGGTGGCGCGCATCGAAAGCGACCACGCGGTCCAGATGAAACGCTTCGGCTATTTGTAAGCTGTGCGGAGGCAGGACGGTGACCGATGTCTGAAACGACCGCAGCCGAGATTGCCGCCAATTTGGCCGCCAACTTGGCCGAGGTGCGCGCGAAGATCGCCGCCGCCGCGAAGGAAGCGGGGCGCGATGCCGCGTCCGTCGCCCTGGTCGCGGTCAGCAAGACTCACC
>JBAQHA010000642.1:0-3352 GCA_049288075.1 Oricola sp. | reverse complement strand
ATCCCTGGTAGCCTAGCAACCTCGGCAGAAAGAGCACGAAGTCGGGCACGAAGGTTATGAACACCAGCGACGCGAAGAGCGCGACCAGGAACGGCAACAGGTCGCGGACGATTCTCGCCATGGGCTGGCCGGTTATGTTGGCCACGATGAAGAGCAACAGCCCGTAGGGCGGCGTCACCAGACCGAGCATCGCATTGACAACCACAACCACGCCGAAATGGATGAGATCGACGCCGAGCGCCTGAGCGGTCGGGATGAAGATCGGGACGATGATCAGCAGGATCGCACCACCCTCCAGGATGCAGCCCAGCGCCAGGATCAGGATGTTGATTGCGATCAGAAACCCCCACTTGGAGAGTTCGAACTGCGCCAAGAAATCGGCCAGCGCGTTCGGCACGTTCTCGCGCGTGATGACGTAGTTGAAGGTCAACGCGCCGGCGATCAGGATGCCCACGGTGGCGGTCGACCGGGAGCTGTTCAATAGCGTGTTGTAGAGCTGTCCCACCGACACCGACCGGTAGAACACCACGGAAATGACCAGCGCGTAGAAAGCCGCAACGGCCGCGGCTTCCGTCGGCGTGACGACACCGCTGTAGATCCCGCCGAGAAGAATGATCGGCAGCATCAGGGCGGGGAACGCCTGAAATGTCACACGCGGCATTGCGGAAAGCGGCACGCTGTTATCGACCGGGAAATCGCGGCGGCGGGCGACGATTGTGTTGGTTATCGCCATCAGGAGCGCCATCAGCAGCCCCGGCGCCATGCCCGCCGCGAAGAGGTAGCCGACCGACTGATCCGACACGAGCGCATAGAGCACCATCGGGATCGACGGCGGAATGATCGGCCCGATCGTCGCGGTCGCAGCGGTGATGGCGGCGGCGTAACTCGGCGTGTATTTGCCGTCCTTGGTCATCATGTTGATGATGATCCGGCCCATGCCGACGGCATCCGCGACCGCGGAGCCGGACATGCCGGAGAAGATCAGCGAAGACACGACGTTGACATGGCCGAGCCCGCCGCGACACCGACCGACAAGGGCCTGGCAGAAGAGAAGCAGACGGTCGGCGAGGCTGCCGATATTCATGATATCGGCAGCCAGGATGAAGAGCGGGATCGCCAACAGCGTGTAACTGTTGAAAAGTCCCTGCAGCAGGGTTTCCGCAGCGATCGACGGATCGAAGCCCTTCATCGCGAGATAGACGGTCGAGCCGCAGATCATCGCGATTCCGATCGAAAGGCCGGAAAGCGACAGCGCGACGATCAGGATCAGCGAAAGCGTGAAGGGGTCAATCATAGTCGTGCCCCTCGGCGGCCGAGCCTGCAGCGTATTTGGGATGGGTGCCCCGCAGCGCCTGCCAGACATTGATCAGGCAGCGAACGGCGATGGCGATCGCGAAGGGGACGTAGATGGAGAAGACGTAGTCGAAGGGGATGCGCATGTAGGCGGTCCGTTCGATCGCCATGAAGGTGACGTAGTCCCAGACATTGGGAAGCGACCAGATGAAGATCACGGCGCAGGTCAGCCCGGAGAACACGTCCATCGCACGCTGCATCGGCACCGGAGCCGCGGCATAAACGATGTCGAGGCGGATGATCTCCCTGTCGCGGGTGACAAAGGCGTAGCCGAACAGGATGCCCCAAAGCCAGGCAACGGAGACGTATTCGATAGTCCAGCCCAGCGGCAGATTGAGGAAGTAGCGAAACACGATCTGGATGAGGAAAGTGACGAAGAGGCTAGCCAATACCAGCGCGAGCGCTTCCTCGGCGCGACGGCCGAGCCAGTCCCGGATTTTGACAATAGCGTTCACTGCGGCCCCCGAGCGATGGAATGTTGCCCGGCGGAGCAGTCCGCCGGGCAGCGTCGGTTAGAGCGCGTTGATCTTGTCGAGCAGGCCTTCCGGCCAGTCGGCGGAGTATTTCGAAGCCTTGTAAGCCTCAAGGACGTGGTTGCGGAAGGCTTCCTTGTCCGGCTCATAGACCTGCAGGCCCTGCGCCTTGAAGAAGTCGACGAGTTCGGCTTCCTGGTCGAGCGTCACCTTGTCGAGCGCGTTCTGGAAGTTCATCGCGCACTCCTGGACCTTCGCCTGCTGCTCGGCGTTCATCGAATTCCACTTCGAGTCCGAGATGGCGAACTGGTTGGCGGCGATCAGGTGACCGGTCTGGATGATCTGGTTCGTCACCTCGTAGAACTTCATCGCCTTGTCGGCGGGCAGCGGGTTGTCCTGGCCATCGATCGCGCCGGTCTGCAACGCGGTGTAAACCTCGGTGAAGGCGAGCGGCGTCGGATTGGCGCCCAATGCCTCGCCGACGAACTGCCAGCCATCGCCGCCCGGCATGCGCAGCTTGACGCCGGCGAGATCGGCCGGGGTCATGACCTTCTTGTCGCCGCGGATATTGACGTGACGGGTTCCGATATAGGGATTGGCGAGGATCCTGACCTTCGCCTTGTCCTCGATCTCGGCATAGAGGTCCTTCAGGACGTCGCCGTCATAGACCTTGCGCATGTGATCGTAGTCGCGGAACAGATAGGCCGTGCCCAGGATCGAGGTGTGCGGGACCTGGTTGTAGAAGTCGAAGATCGCGAGCGACGCCATGTCGAGGTTGCCGCGCTGCATCGCGGTCAATTCGGTGCCCTGCTTGAACAGGGTCGCGCCATGATAGGACTTGAAGTCGAAGCCATCGCCGAGGCACGCGCCGAAAGCCTCGCGCAACGTCGTGGTACGGATATCGGACTCCGGCACGGTGTCGGAATAGATCAACTCGACCTTGTCCTGCGCGAAAGCGACGGACGCGGACAGTATGACCGCGACTGCCGCGACGCCAGTCGCCAGTTTCTTGAGTGTATTGCGCATAGGTTCCTCCCTTGATTAGCGCTCGACGCGACCCCGGCCGCGCCGCATTCCTGCGAACAACCGAAACGGGCGCTGCCCGATTCCGGAATTAAGATACCGGTCAGTCCGGCGCCTCGTCGAAGGCCCGAAACGTTGCCTCCATCCGCGAGACGTCGGGCTTCAGCCCGGTGAAGAGTTCGAAAGCCCGCACCGCCTGGAACACGGCCATGCCCGATCCCGCGAGCGTCCGGCAGCCGCGCGCACGCGCCAGGCGCAGCAATTCGGTCTCGATCGGGAAATAGACAATTTCCGCGATCCAGATTTCCGGGCGGATCAGTTCGGCGGGAACGGGCGATCCCGGCAAATGCGCCATGCCGACAGGCGTCGCGTTGACGATGCCGTCGGCGATCGCGGCGGCAGCCGCGAGGTCGTCGGCCATCCGCGCCTTTTGCGCGCCGTGCCTGGCGCAGACATTATCGACCAGCGCTTCCGCCTTGGCAGGGTCCGCGTCCGCGATCCAC
>JBAQHA010000641.1:0-3528 GCA_049288075.1 Oricola sp. | reverse complement strand
CCGCTTCGTGCCGACTCAAGTCACGGGGGTTAGCCGTATCGGCCGCAATCTTCCCCTGGTTGTGGCTCACTCGAATACCGCTCTGTGCCATTCTTTGCAAACCAGGCCACGTCGCATCGACATGCTCGCGCTGCGATACGGCCAAAAATGTGCGTGTGGCAATCCAGCGTGATCCTACGCCTCGGCCGCGCCGGCGTGGAACGTCTCCACGGACTCCGTCAACAGACTATTTGCCGTATCGCTCAGCCGAACGAGCGGTAGGCGAACAATGTCCGTCATCTGCCCTGCGAGCGCCAGCGCCCGCTTTACCGGGCTCGGGCTGCTTTCGACGAAGAGCGCCTTTGCCAGCGGTGCCAGCCGCTCATGGATGGAAAGAGCGCGATCCTTGTCGCCCGCCGTCCAGGCCCGGTGCATCTCGACGCATTCCCGGGGCGCGAAATTGGATAGCACGCTAGTCAGGCCACAAGCACCGAGGGCATAGAATGCAAGCGCAAGCCCGTCATCGCCGCAATGAATGGCGAAATCCGGCCCGCAGGCCCTGCGCAGTTCGGTCACGCGTCCGGCATCGCCGCCCGCCTCCTTGATTGCGACGATGTTGGCGCGGGCGTGGGCGAGCGCGGCCGCCGTCTCGGGCGCTATGGCAACGCCAGCGCGACCGGGAACCGAATAGAGCATCACATCGGCACCCGTCGCTCCGGCGACCGCATCGAAATGGGCGATGAGCCCGTCCTGCGTCGGCTTGTTGTAATAGGGCGTCACGACGAGTACGCCGTCCGCGCCCGCGTCGGTCGCGCGCCGCGTCGCATCCACTGCCTTGGCCGTCGCGTTCGAACCGGTGCCGGCGAGGACATAGGCCAGACCTTCCGCCCGACGGACCGTCCGCGCGATGACCTCGTCGGCTTCCCGGTCGGTGAGCGTCGCCGCCTCGCCGGTCGTGCCGACAGGGACGAGGCCGGCGATGCCGGCCCCAAGCTGACGGTCGATCAGCCGGTCGAAGGCGTCCCAGTCTATCTCGCCTCGTTCGGTGAACGGGGTGACGAGGGCGGTGAATACTCCGTCGAAGCGGGCCAGGTCGGTCATTTCGGTTCTCTCTTGAAGGTCAAAGCATGTCGGTGGAGGTGTAGGTTCCGTTCGCGCGGCCGGCGAGCCATCTCGCCGCCGCCAAGGCGCCCGCCGCATAGGCGGCGCGCGATTCGACGGTCAGCGTCAGGTCGACCGACGCGACGCCGAGGTCGAAACAGACCGTATTGATGCCCGGCGTGTTGCCGATGCGGTGGATTTCGGTGGTTATGTCGCGCTCGGGCGGTATGGCGGACAGGTTGGCGACGAGGCCCTGAGTAGTTCCCGACGCGGCCGGTTTCTTCTGCGCATTGTAAGTCTCGATGACCGCGATCGCGGCCTGCGGCAGCCGGCTCGCGAGATCTGTCGCCGCCATCCGGAACGCCTCGAAGCCGAGGGTAAAATTAGCGCTGATCAGGATCGGTCGCGTCCGGCCTTCGTCCCTGAGACGCGACGCCTGTTCCGCCGTGAAGCCGGTCGTGCCGACGACCAGGGGAAGCGCCGTTCCCTCCAACCGGCCAAGAAGCTCCATTGCGGCCTGCGGCGCGGAGAAATCGATAACGACATCGCATTCCGGGAGTTCGCCCGGATTCGCGCGGCTGCCGAACGCGCCCGCATAGGCGAGATCGCCCGCCTGCTCCACGAGGGAGACGACCTCGCGTCCGACCTTACCGGTCGCACCGTGAACCGCGACGCGCATCAGTCGATCACCACGCGGGTTTCGCTCATCTCGCGCAGCGCGATGCGCACGCCCTCGCGGCCGAGCCCGGAGGTCTTGATGCCGCCGAAGGGCACGTGCTCGGCACGGAAATCCGGCCCCTCGTTGACCATGATGCCGCCGACCTGCAATGTCCTCGATAGCCGCCGGATCGCCGCGTGATCGTTGGTGTATATTCCGGCCTGCAGGCCGAATTCCGAGGCGTTGACCTCGGCCGCCGCACTGCCGATATCAGAAAAGCGGCGCATCGCGATCACCGGACCGAAGGTCTCCGTGGCGAGCAGGCGCGTATCGAGCGAAGCATCGGCAATCACCGTCGGCTCGAACAGCGTGCCCTGACGCCTGCCGCCGGCCAGGACGGACGCGCCTTTGGCAACCGCTTCATCCAGCCGCACGGCGATCTCCGCGGCCGCCGCCTCATCGATGACAGGCCCCATCTGCGTGTCGGCGGAAGCGGGATCGCCGTACCGGACACCGGCTACCTGCGCCAGAAGCCGCTCGGTGAAGTCTTCGGCGATCCTGTCATGGACGTAGAGTTTCTTGACTGCCGCGCAGCTCTGGCCGGCGATTTCGAAACGATGACCGACGGCGGTTGCTGCAGCCGCATCAAGATCGGCGTCCGGCATGACGAAGAGCGGGTCGTTGCCGCCGAGTTCCATCAAGCAGCGCACCAGGCCGCTTGCCCGTTTCAGGGCGAGACCTGCTGCCGGCCCGCCGGTGAAGGAAAGCAGATCGATAGGCGCGCGCACGAGCGCCAGCGCCGCCTCCGCGCCGCCATGCACAATCTGGACAAGGTCTTCTGGAAAGTCTGCTTCCGCGCACATGGCGACGATCCGGCTTGCGGCAAGCGGCGCTTTCGGCGACGGTTTCACGACAACCGCGTTGCCCGCGGCGATCGCCGGCCCGAGCTTGTGGCAAAGCAGGTTGACCGGATAGTTGAACGGGGTGATCGCGGCGACGACACCTGTGGGCACATAGGTGACGACTGCCTGCCGATCGACCCCGCCCTCGACGATCGCGCAATTGAGCACTTCCCCGTCGAGGAATGTCGCCGCATCGCCGGAGAGGCGTAGCGTGTTCTGGGCGCGGCGGATTTCATTGCGCGCTTCCGTGATGGTCTTGCCCATCTCGCCCGAGATCGTTTGCGCCAGATCCTCGGCGTCGCGTGCTATCACGTTCGCCAGCGATTCCAGCAGAACGCGCCTCTGGTGAGGCGTCGAAGCCCGGAAATCGGCTGCGGCGGCGCGGGCGCGGCGCACGACGACCTCGATGTCGGCAGCCGGCGTCTCGGCCAGCGTATCGATGAGAACGCCGGAAAAAGGATTGCGGACGTCGAACCGGATGGCTCTTTCTGAAAGCGTCGGCGCGGCGAGGTTCATGGCGTATCTCCTGTTACGGAATTTTCTGTGTGATCTTCGACGGCGATCAGATCGGCGATGGCGATCGGGCGGACCGGCAGTCGCATGGCGCCGATCTGCGTTGCGTCGGATTGAAGGCCTGCGAGCGCGCGTACCCATTCGGCGCAGAACCGACCCTGGCAGCGGCCCATGGCGAAACGGCCGGTCAGGCGCAATTCGCGGTCGGTCGGTGCTGCGCCCAAGGCCTGGAGGTCGCCGAGCGTCTTGTTCTCGCAACGGCAAATGACGGTTTCCGCAGGCAATGCTGCAAGTCTTGCGGCGCCGTCATTGGCGTAAATCCTGGCAAGGCGGCGCTGTGCCGCGCGTTCCTTTTCCAGGTCCCGTGCGGTTTTT
>JBAQHA010000640.1:0-2161 GCA_049288075.1 Oricola sp. | reverse complement strand
TGAGAAAGCTTTCGCGGGTTGAGGGGAGGCCAGAGTCCTTAGTATCCGCTGCTTCGCCTACTGAGGAAATAGCCCTTTGGACTGGAGCAGATTACACGGTGAAACGCCCGAAGGGCGATAAGTTGATCGTTCGAATGCGCACCAGCCCGGTCGTACGCAAGGCGTGGCGCTCAATTCCTGCGCCGTTCCGCTACAGGATCGCGCGTCTGTTGGGTCTCGCTTGAACTACCGTTTATGCCGGATTCCGCGGACTGCATCGCGGCATCCGGACGCTTCGTCTCTCGTCGTTACGCGGCTTCCAGCCACCCTTTGACGATATTGGCGATCTTCTGCGCCGCGTCGCCGGCGCCGTAGTCGGTGATTTCCGCGCGGGCCCGGTATTCCTCGGTCGTCCAGAGACGATTCCAGCCGGCTTCGATCGTCTCGACCCATTCGGTCTCATCGCGGAGTGTCACGCACGCGACGCGGTGAAAATAGGCTTCCTTCTGCAGGCCGCCGGAATCCGTGTACACGGCCTTCGCACGAGACAGGAGGCGAGCCATGTCGAGATAGCCGAGGGGCTCGATCAGGCGCAGGCGCTCGCCGGCCACCGCCTTCTCCTCAAGGAGCCGTTTCGTGCGCGGATGGACCGGAATCACGATCGGCTGCTCAAGGCTTCTGGCGACCAGCCAGTCGACGATGCGGCCGAACCGCGCGGGATCGTCGGTATTCTCGGCGCGATGGATCGTTGCGACCCCGTAGGGCGTCTCCCCGAGCCCGAGTTGCTCGATGATCGAGCTGCGTTCCTCGGCGCGTCGCAGGGCGTAGATCGTGGCGTCGTACATGACGTCGCCGACCATGTGGACGTTGCGGGTGACTGACTCGTTTGCCAGGTTCGCGACGGCAGTGCGTGTCGGGCAGAACAGGATCTCGCTGACGTGGTCTGCGGCCACGCGGTTGATCTCCTCCGGCATACGGCGGTTGAAGGAGCGCAAGCCGGCTTCAACATGAGCGACGGGAATGTGCAGTTTTGCCGACGCCAGGGCGCCGGCGAGTGTGGAGTTCGTGTCCCCGTAGACCAGCACCATCCGGGGCCTCTCGGCGATCATCACCTCTTCCAGCCCCTCCAGCATTCGGCCGGTCATTGCGCCGTGGCCGAGCGAGTGGATCGCCAGATTGTACCTCGGTTCGGGGATGCCAAGATCGTCAAAAAAAACCTGCGACATCGCCGCGTCGAAATGCTGGCCGGTGTGAACCAGGACCTCGTCGATGCCCGCTTCGCCGAGTGCTCGCGACACCGCGCCTGCCTTCACGAATTGGGGCCGTGCGCCGACGATGCTCAGTACGCTTGCAGTCATGTCTGTCGCCTCGTCATGAATGGAGTGCCTTCGTGCCACCTCGAATCCCAGTGCCGGCTCGGGACCGGTGTGCGTGGCGTCTACGCTGCGGATTTCCTGTCACGAAGCAATCCGCGCGCCGCTTCGACGATGTAAGACTGCGTCGCCTCGTCCAGGTAGGGATGCATCGGCAGTGCGACGACTTCCTCCGCAGCCCTTGCGCATTCCGGCAGGCCATTGCCTGCCACAGGATAGCGCCGATACGCGGTCTGGCGGTCTAGCGGGCGCGGGTAGTACACGTTAGTCGGGATTCCTCTGGCCTTCATTCCGTTCATAAATGCGTCACGGTCTCCTGCCGGAACACGAATGCTATACTGCGCCCAAACGGACTGGCAGCCATCGGGAACCCGCGGAACCCTTGCCACGTCTGCGAGACCTGCCGCATATCGCTCCGCAACACCCTGACGGGTAGCGATTTCGTCCTCGAAAATCGCCATCTTCTCGATAAGGATCGCCGCCTGCAGCGTATCGAGGCGTGAGTTCATGCCGATTCGGACATTGTCGTACTTCTCCGAACCTCGTCCGTGGAAACGAAGCGAGCGGATCAGTTCGGCGCTCTCCGCATTGTTCGTCAACACGGCGCCGCCATCTCCGTAACAGCCGAGCGGTTTGGCCGGAAAGAAACTTGCCGTCGTGAAGTTGCCGATCGATCCGACGCGGCGGCCCTTGTAAATGCCGCCGACTGCCTGCGCTGCGTCGCAGATGAGCTGCAGACCGTGTTCCCGGCAAAAGCCTTCGATCGCGTCATAGTCCGCCGGCTGGCCGAAAAGGTCGACGGCGATGAC
>JBAQHA010000639.1:0-5591 GCA_049288075.1 Oricola sp. | reverse complement strand
CCCATGCCGAGGATGCCGAGCAGAGCAAGGCGCTTCCATTCGGCGCGGACCAGCGGCACGACGGTCGCGCGGTGAATGAACAATAGCGGCAGCAGGATCAGCGCCACCGCGCCCCAGCGAATCGTCGCGAGCAGGAACGGCGCGATTTCGCCAGTCACGTAGCGGCCGAAGATGAGGTTGGTGGAGAAGAAGAGCGGCGACGCCAGCATCACCAAATAGGGAACGGGCGAGGGCGAGGGCTGGTCGGTCGACATGGCCCCGCCATAGACTTTCGCCCGGATACCCGCAAGCGGGAGCCAAGCGAATTCCGAACGGCGTATGGAAACCGGGTCGGAATCCGGCTATGCGCTCGCAGGACCGAACCATTCTTCGCCCGGAGGCCGATTCCATGGCGCGCAGTTGTCTGACCATAATCCTTGCCGCCGGGCAGGGCACCCGGATGAAATCCGAGCTGCCGAAAGTACTGCACCCGGTCGCCGGCCTGCCGATGGCGGCGCATGTCGCCGAAACGGCGCGCGCGGCCGGTTCGGAGGCCATCGCCGTCGTTATCGGACATGGCGGGGACGATGTGCGCGGCGTTCTGTCCGATATTCTCGGCAGCGCGACATTCCACGAACAGACCGAACAGCTCGGCACCGCGCATGCGGTCCTTGCCGCTCGCGACGCCATCGCCAAGGGCTATGACGACGTGCTGGTGATGTTCGGCGACACGCCGCTGGTGCGCCCGCAGGTGATGAGCGAGGCGCGCGCCGAACTCGCCAAGGGCGCGTCGGTCGTGGTGGTCGGCTTCCGGCCGGCCAATCCGTTCGGCTACGGACGCCTGGTCGAGAAGGATGGTGAGTTGCTGGCGATCCGCGAGGAACGTGATGCACTTTCTCAGGAAAAGGCAATAAGCTTCTGTAATGGCGGAATAATGGCATTTTCGGGCGAGCACGTACTCGAACTGCTCGAAGCCATCGGCAATGAGAATGCCAATGGCGAATTCTACCTTACCGACGCCGTCGAACTCGCGCGTGGGCGGGGCCTCCGGGTCGTCGCAATCGAGGCGCCGGTGGAGGATGTCGTGGGTGTCAACACGCGTCTCGATCTTGCCGGCGTCGAGGCGATCTGGCAGCGCCGGGCGCGCGAGCGGATGCTGGCCGACGGCGTCACGATGACGGCGCCGGACACGGTTTTCTTCCACCACGACACGGCGATCGAGCCTGACGTGACGATCGAGCCGAACGTCGTGTTCGGCCCCGGAGTCGCGGCAAAATCCGGGGCGCTCATTCGCTCGTTCTCGTACCTGGAAGGCGCAAGCATAGGCGCGGGCGCCGAGGTCGGACCCTTCGCGCGCCTGCGTCCGGGCGCGAACCTGGCGGCGAAGTCGAAGGTCGGCAATTTTTGCGAGGTCAAGAAGGCGGAGATTGGCGAGGGCGCCAAGGTCAACCACCTGACCTATATCGGCGACGCGGTGATCGGCGCACGTGCCAATATCGGCGCGGGCACGATTACCTGCAATTACGACGGTTACGGCAAGCACCTGACCGAGATCGGCGTAAACGCCTTCATCGGCTCCAATTCCGCGCTGGTCGCACCGGTGCGCATCGGCGACAACGCCTATATCGCCTCGGGCAGCGTCGTCACGATGTCGGTTCCCGACGATGCGGTCGCATTCGCCCGCGCGCGGCAGGAAAACAAGGACGGTCTCGCGCCGCGACTGCGCGCCCGGTTCAAGGCCGACCACGAGGCAAAGAAGGCGGCCAAAAAGAGCTAGCCCGCCCGCAACAGCCGGATCGCCTCGTCGCGCTCGAACAGATAGAGCAGGGTGCGCAGCGCCTGACCGCGGTCCGAGCGCAGATCCGGATCCGTCTCGATGACGAGGCGGGCGTCGTCTCGTGCGATCTCCAGCAGGTCGGCATGGTCGGCGAGCGAGGCGAGCCGGAAGTTCGCCACACCCGATTGCCTTGTGCCGAGCAACTCGCCTTCGCCGCGCAGTTTCAAGTCCTCCTCGGCGATGCGGAAGCCGTCCTCGGTCTCGCGCATGATCGCGAGCCGCGCATGGGCGACTTCGCCGAGCGGTTCCCTGTAAAGCAGCAGGCAAGTCGAATGGTCGCGGCCGCGGCCGACGCGGCCGCGCAGCTGGTGCAACTGCGCCAGCCCGAAACGCTCGGCATGCTCGATCACCATGATCGTCGCGTCGGGCACGTCGACGCCGACCTCGATAACGGTGGTAGCGACGAGAAGGCGGATGTCGCCATCCTTGAAGGCCTGCATGACAGCGTCCTTCTCCTCACCCTTCATGCGGCCGTGGACGAGTCCGATCGGCGCGTCGAGCGCTTTCCCCAGCGCGTCGAACCGTTCCTCGGCGGAAGCGACCTTCAGTTCCTCGTTTTCCTCCACGAGCGGGCAGATCCAGTAAACCTTCTGGCCGCCGGCGATCGCGTTGCGGACGCGCTCGACCACCTCGTCAAGCCGACCGAGCGGCACGGTGACGGTCTTGATCGGCTGGCGGCCGGGTGGCTTGTCGTCCAGCCTGGAGACGTCCATGTCGCCATAGGCCGTCAACACCAGGGTTCGCGGGATCGGCGTCGCCGTCATCACCAGCATGTCGGAGGCCTGCCCCTTGGAGGAGAGCATCAGCCGCTGATGCACGCCGAAACGGTGCTGCTCGTCGACAACCGCCAGCCCCAGATCGGCGAACACGACGCTTTCCTGGAACAGCGCATGCGTGCCCACGAGGATGTCGATATCGCCGGCCTTCAGGTCGGCAAGGATGTCGTCGCGCACCTTGCCCTTCTCGCGGCCGGTAAGGATCTCGATGCGCAATCCCGCCGCCTGCGCCAGTGGTCCGATGGAAGCGAAATGCTGGCGGGCGAGGATTTCCGTCGGCGCCATCATCGCGGCCTGGGCGCCGGATTCGATCACATTGCACATGGCGAGCAGCGCGACGATGGTCTTGCCCGAGCCGACATCGCCCTGCAGCAGCCGCAGCATGCGTTCCGGCTGTTCCATGTCGGCGGCGATTTCGACCAGCGACCGCTCCTGCGCCGTCGTCAGCGAATGCCGGAAGGCTTCGCGGATACGCGCCGAATAATGCCCGTTGCCGCGGAACACGCGTCCCGCCTGTTTCTTCAACTTGCGGCGGACAAGCCCGAGCGCCAGTTGTCCGGCCAGCAATTCGTCATAGGCAACGCGGCGGCGCGCCGGGTTCTGCAAATCGACATCGGCCTCGTCGCGCGGTGCGTGCAGTCGGGCGAGGCTGTCGCGGAACGGCGGGAAACCCTGTCTGCCGACGACATGCGGATCGCTCCATTCGGAAAGCCCAGGCACCCGCTCCATCGCGGTGAGGATTGCCTTGCGCAGCAGTTTCGGAGAGACGCCGGCCGTCAGCGGATAGACCGGCTCTACAAGCGGCAAATCGGCGGCGTTTTCCTCCGAGACGATATGGTCAGGATGCACCATGGTCGGCCGGCCGTTGAACCATTCAACGCGGCCGGATACGAACATGGTTTCGCCGACCGGCATCTGTTTCTCGAGCCACGCCGCCTTGGCGTGGAAGAAGACGAGGCCGATTTCGCCGGTCTCGTCATGGGCGTAGACACGGTAGGGGACGTTGGTTCGCCCGCGGGGCGAGGGCTGGTGACGGTCGATGCGGACCTTCAGCGTGACGATCGCGCCCTCCGGCGCATGGGCAATGCCGGGCTGCTTGCGCCGGTCAATGATCGAATAGGGCAGATGGAAGACGAGGCCGAGGACGCGCGGTTCCTCCATCGTTTCCGGCACCGGCAGCAGGTTTCCGAGCAATTTGGCGATGCGCGGACCGATGCCGTCGATGACGCTGACGGGCGCAAACAGGGGATCGAGGATGGTCGGGCGCATCGCTGCATCTTTAATCCGGCACATGTCCCGATCAAGGCTGACAAGCCGGGTCGCGAACGTTATACCGGCCTCCGTTCTCCTCGACCGCAAAGCCTGCCGCCATGTCCCCGTCCGCACCGGACTCCCTATCCGAACTCGATACGCGCCGCCGCCGCGTGAAATTCCGCGCGTGGCATCGGGGCATGAAGGAGATGGACCTGTTGCTTGGGAAATATGCGGATGCGCATGCCGAAACGATGAATGACGACGAGATCGCCGTATTCGAGGCGCTGCTGGAAATCCTCGACCGCGACCTGTTCAAGTGGTTCACCGGCGAGGGGCCTGTTCCGTCCGACCAGGATACGACGCTGTTTCGCGACATCTGCCGTTTCCACGGGATCGAGCTGGGATGAACGGCAGGGTGAAAAAGGGCTGGATCGACGTTCCCGACGTGCCCGCGGATGCCGGGCGCGTCGTCTTTTCGAATGTCGCCGCCGGCGCGGAGCCCTTTGTCATCAATGCGCTGTGCGGCAAGGCCGCGGCGCAGGGCGGCCCGGTCATCTATGTCGCGCGCGACGGGGCGGGGCTTGCCGACTGGGAGCAAGTATTCTCCTTCGTCGCGCCCGACATACCGGTTATCCTTTTCCCGGCGTGGGATTGCTTGCCCTACGACCGCGTATCGCCTTCGGCGGACGTTTCGGCCCGCCGGCTGGCCGCGATGACGCGCATCGTGGAACTGCGCAAGAAACCTGTTCCCACGGTGATCCTGACCACGGCGAACGCGATCCTGCAGCGCATGCCCTTGCCCGAGGCGATCGCGTCGCAAATGATCCTGGCGAAGCCCGGCCGGCATGCCCGCATGGACGACATTCTGGCGACGCTCGCGACCGCCGGTTTCGAGCGCGTGCCTACCGTGCGCGAAGTGGGCGAATACGCCGTGCGCGGCGGCATCCTCGATATTTTCGCGCCCGGTACGCCCGAGGCGATCCGGCTGGATTTCTTCGGCGACACGCTGGAAAGCGTGCGCGCCTTCGATCCGGCGACGCAGCGCACGACCGGCCAGAAGTCGGAATTCGTTCTCCAGCCGGCGAGCGAAATCTCACTGACGCAGCAGAGCGTTGCGCGATTCCGGCAGGGCTATCTCTCGACCTTTGGCGCGCCGACCCGCGACGATGCGCTCTACGCCTCGATCACCAGCCAACAGCGATTCGCCGGGATGGAACACTGGCTGCCGCTGTTCCACGAGAAGCTGACGACGCTGTTCGACTGCCTGCCGGACGCGCCTGTCGTCATGGAGCACCTGACGCGTGAAGCGCTTGGCGAGCGACGCACCACGATCGAGGATCACTTCGAGGCGCGGCGCAGCCAGTCGCAAGGAATCCTCGGAGGCGACGGCGTTCCCTACAAGCCGCTGCCGCCGGATTCGCTGTATCTCAAGCCCGACGAGGCTCTCGCGGCGGCGGCGACACGGCTGACGATCGATCTCTCGCCCTTCGGCGTGCCCGAAAAACCGGGCGTCGCGGTGTTCGATCTCGGCATCGACGCCGGTCGTAATTTCGCGCTCGAACGCGCCGACAAGGAATCCAACGTCTTCGACATGGCGGCGAAGCATGTCGCCGCCCTGCGGGCGAACGACAAGCGCGTCTTCCTGACCGGCTGGAGCGAGGGTTCTCTGACCCGCCTGATCCAGATCCTCGAGGAACATTCGCTGGGTGGCATCGACACCGTGTCGGGCATCGGCGTGGCCATGG
>JBAQHA010000638.1:0-7480 GCA_049288075.1 Oricola sp. | reverse complement strand
GGGCAAAACGGACATCGTCGGACGCATTGCCGGGTTCGCCCCCGATCACATGGATATTGCCGGTCGTTCGGCTGAACCGGAACCGATCGAGGATGACGTGCACCAGAAATTTTACACGCAGATCGCCCGGGTCACGTCCGAGAACGTGAATGACGTCGCGGAGGAACTCCGCAAGATCGACGTGAATGCCCTCTCCGAAAGTGAGCGTAACCTGCTGAGCGCGGTCTTTGCGATCGCCGATGCGGTGACCCAACCGGTCGTCGGGATTCCATCGGAGCAACCGGTGCAGCAGGCAAGCACGCGCAAGAGCATTCTTCAGGACACTCATGCGGCGGAAGCCGATCCTGTGTTGAATGACTTTGAAGACTTCGTTGGCGGGACCCGGTCCACCCTGGAATCCGTCGACAAATTGCTCGAGGAAATCCGATGATCAGCAATCAGGTTCAAAGCATGCCGGGCGGCCCCGGCCCGTCTCGTCCCGCGCAATCGGGACGCGCGGCAGGCGACGCGGAAAGCGCATTTCGCGACGTCCTGGACAAGAGCGAGAAAGCCGGCGCGGAATCCGGCAAGTCAGATACGGAAACGACCGAATCCGATTCCGGCTCCTCGGCGGCAGGCACGCACTGGCGCAATATCTTCAGCAAGGTCGCCGACGGCGAAGTCGCCGAGGCCGGGAAAGCGGTCAACCCGTCCGGGGAATTGACGGGAAAGGAAGGCGACGGGATGGCTGGCGCCGCCACCCACGGTCCCGATCCTGCCGGTCACGGTGTGAAAGGTCATGCCGGAAAGGAACCGATTTCCGACAAGGACGGACAGGTCGCAGACGATCGCGAGGCCGGTCAGCGCGAAGCCGACGCCAATGCCGCTGTTGCGGCTGCCGTGGTCGCCGGCGCTGTGTCGAAGAACGCTACGCCGGAGGGCGGAAAAGGCCCGGCCCCGGCTCTTTCCGCCGCCAACGCCAGATCGGCCCATTCGGGCAAAGCGACGGAAGGGACTGATGCGGCAGGTACGCCGGTCGATGACGGCATCGATGCGGGGCAACTGGATCCGGCGTCCGATGGTGCGCCTCGCAATCACGTGCGCGAGAGCGCGAAAGGCGTTGTCGCTTCGGACCGTCCGTCGGGGCCCGCTTCCTCGGGCCAGACGCCATCCGTGGCGTCGGGCGAGCGGAATACCCTGTCGGCCGCAACCGGGGTGCCTGGAACGCCAACTGGCGATCCGGAACGGGCGGACCGCCGGTCTCAGGTCAATGTCGGGCTGTCGGGTGACGCGCGCGCCGAAGCGCCCAATCAGGCAATCCGGCCGTCCGGCGACTCGGCGGGCATATCCGCCAGGGCCTCCGACTTCGCCAACATGCTCGCGGGCAACATCGAAACCCCTGCCGGGCGGCAGGTCGCAGACACGGTTGCCCGGCAGTTGGAGGAGCTCACGCCCTCGCGCCTGTCCCTGACCGGCTCGAACACGCCGGCCGGCCGGACGATCAAGACGATGCGGTTGCAGTTGAACCCGGCCGAACTCGGCGTCGTCAATATCCGGATGCAATCCATCAACGGCGAGTTGCGCGTGACGATCCAGGCCGAGTCCGATCAGACCGCCCGCATGCTCCAGGGCGATTCCGACGCGATCCGTTCCGCCCTGCGTGCGGCCGGGGTGGTCGGCGCTGACGTTGTCGTAACGAACAGTCGCAACGACTCCGCCCCGCAGCAGAACTTCGCGGGCCAGCACCGGGAATACCCGGGACAACAGATGGACAGTCAGCAAAATCGTCAGAACGCGTCGAGCGAATCGCGTCAATCCTATCGGGAGCCATCCGCCAATGATCCTGCGCCCACCCCGGCACGCGGCGACGATGCTGGCAATCGCGGCATCGGTCGCGGCAGCCGCATCGTCATCTGATTCTTCCCAAGCGGCAGCAAGCGGAACACAAGGTGTATGCGAGCGTTATATTTCGCAGGCGGCAAGGACCTATGATGTTCCGATTGGCGTCTTATATGCCGTCGGGCTGACCGAATCAGGGCGAAAAGGCGGCCTTAATCCCTACGCATTGAACATTGCCGGCGAATCGCGATTTCCCGTATCGGTTGAATCGGCGATGCGCGAATTCCGGGCCGCGCAACGTCGTGGCATACGCCTGATCGACATCGGGTGCATGCAGATCAACCACCACTACCACCACGACAATTTTCCGTCCGACCTGGCCATGTTCGATCCGGCGCGCAATGTAGATTACGCGGCATCATTTCTTAAATCATTGAAAAAAAGACATAAAACATGGGCAATGGCCGTGGCCAGCTATCATGCCGGTCCGGATAACGACACCGCGCAGAAGCAATATGTTTGCCGCGTGATCGGCAATATGGTCGCCTCGGGGACCGGGAAGTGGACACCGGAAGCCCGTCAGTTCTGCAACCAAAAGTAGCTGACGCTCATCCGCAAAATCGAAATCTGAGATGCCTGATTCGTTTTGCCGTCATGAATTAGTTAACAAAGCAATATGTGACATATTGCGATTGTGGAAAGGTTTTACGTTTCGTTAAGCCGGTTATGCCGAAGGAAGAAGTGATTCGGACTGGGGGATGAAATGATAGTCATCGTCGATGACCGCGACCTTGTTCGTCAAGGTTTCGCAGGTATGTTCCAACGTATAGGTTACCCAGTATTTGGAGTCTCGGGAAAAGAGCTTCCCGGTTGGGTGGATTCGATTTGTGCAAACGAGATGGAATCCATTGATGCCTTTCTTGTCGGGCAGACCGAAAGTGAGATCTGTCTGGTGAATAAGATTCGCGGCACGACGAAGCTGCCTGTAATATCCGTCCTGGAGCAAAATTCCCTGCCGGATATACTGCAGCAGTTCGAAGCGGGTGCGGACGATGTCGTCCGCAAGCCGGTTCACGTCCGCGAGATCCTCGCGCGGGTCGCGGCCATCCGGCGGCGTCGCGATATTAGCCGCACGGTGTTCGAACTCGGCCGGTTGCGCGTTTACACCGATGGTCGTGATCCCGAAATAGACGGCGCTGGTTTCGCGCTGCCGCGGCGCGAGCGCCGCATCCTGGAGTACCTGGCATCGAACGGCGATCGCCGTGCGACGCGAACCCAGATCTATAACGCCGTTTACGGCCTGTTCGAGCAGGACGTCGAGGAGTGCGTGATCGAGAGCCATATCTCGAAATTGCGCAAGAAGCTCCGTAAGGTACTCGGCTACGAAGTGATCGATTCCAAGCGCTTCCTCGGCTACCGCCTCGAGGCGAAATTCGACGACTCCACCACGGTCAGCGGCGACGAAACAAAAGTCGCCTCGGGCAGCTTCGGACAAGATTTGGAAGCTACGCTGAGCTGAAACCGAATGGAGGGATTACCTCATGAGCCTTTACGGTATGATGCGTACCGGTGTGTCCGGTATGCAGGGTCAGGCCAGCAAGCTGTCGACCATCGCCGATAACATCGCTAACTCGAGTACGACCGGATACAAACGGTTCAGCGTCGAATTCTCGACGCTGGTGGTCAACAGCGGCGGCGGCAGCTACAATTCCGGCGGTGTCATCACCTCCGTGCGGCAGGCCGTTTCGCAGGACGGAGTGATCCAGTACACGAGTTCGACGACGGACCTCGCTATCGATGGCGACGGATTCTTCATCGTCCAGGACTCCGAGGGCAATTCGTTCCTTACCCGCGCCGGATCGTTCGTGCCGGACTCTGAAGGCCGCCTGATCAATTCAGCCGGCTATTATCTCTCCGGTTATAGCTATGCGAACGGCACGCCGTCGGTCGTCGTCAATGGCTATAACGGTCTCGAACCCGTCGTCATAACCAGCAACGAGATTTCTGCAACGCCGTCTACCGAGGGCATCTTCCAGTCCAACCTGCCGAATGCGGCGCCAGTGGTTGCCGGCCCGCCGCCGTCAGCGAACGCCGCCGCCAGCGAATATACAGAGAAATCGTCGATGGTTGTTTACGACAACCTCGGTGGTGAAGTAATCCTCGACGTTTACTACACCAAGACCGCCGCCAACACTTGGGAACTTACCGTATTTGACCAGGCCGATGCGGCCGCGGGCACATCGTTCCCCTATGCGGCAGGCCCGCTGACGACGCAGGCGCTCACCTTCGATGGCACCACAGGCGACCTCATCGCCCCCGGTTCCTTCGCTGTCGTTGTGCCGGGTGGTCAGCCGCTGACAATCGACATCAGTGGCATGACGCAACTTTCGACCGAGTTCCTCGTGTCCGACCTGGACGTCAACGGCAACGCGCCGGCGACGATCGATCGTATCGACTTCTCGGCCGAGGGCGTGCTCTACGCCCAGTACAGTGACGGCACGACCCGCAATCTCTACCAGATTGCGCTGGCTTCGGTCGCCAGCCCGGACCAACTCGTGTCGCTTTCGGGCAACGTGTTCCAGACGTCCGACATGTCGGGCGAGGTCAGCATCGGCTTTCCGAACTCGAATGGCAATGGGGCTCTCAAGTCGGGCGCTATCGAGACCTCCAACGTCGATATCGCTGAGGAACTGACGGAGATGGTCCAGGCCCAGCGAAATTACACGGCCAATTCCAAGGTCTTCCAGACTGGCTCCGACCTGATGGACGTTCTGCTCAATCTTAAGCGTTAGCGTAAGAATCACAGCGTGCGGATGAGATAAAACGTAAGTCGCGACCGGTACGGCAGCGGCATAGCCGGAGGCTAGACAATGTCACTGACAGCAGCAATCAGAACTGCTCAGAGTTCCTTGCTCAATACAGCGCTGCAGACGGTTGTCACGTCGCGAAACATCGGCGAAGCGTCGAACGAAAACTATTCACGGCGCGATGCCCTTCTGGTCAGCACCGATAGCGGTGCGCGCGTTGTCAATATTCTGCGCGCTAGCGACAAGAAACTTCTCTGGGACGGTTTGCGGGCCTATTCGGACAGCAACGCGCAATCGGTCATCGGCACCGGCGCCGACCGCATGCAGCGCCTGATCAACGGCATCGACAATTCCACCGCGCCTTCGACATTGATCGCCTCCTTCGAGGACGCGCTGCAGCTCTATTCCTCGGACGCATCCAATACGCTGCTCGCGTCGTCGGTCATCGACTATGCCAAGGAACTTGCCGACGGCCTGAACAGTGCGTCGCTGGCGATCCAGGGATACCGGGCCGAGATCGACCAGGAGATCGAGCTCTCGGTCGGCGAGGTGAACAATCTCCTCGCCAAGTTCAAGGACGCCAACGACGAGGTCGTGCAGGGCACGATCGTTGGCCGTGACGTCAACGACGCGCTCGATGAACGCGATGCGCTGCTCAAGGATATCTCGAAATACATCTCCGTTTCGGCGGTGCAGCGAGATAACAACGACCTGATTCTCTACACCAGCCAGGGTGTGACTCTTTTCGAAACGATCCCGCGCCAGGTCACGTTCGACCCGCTGCCGATCTACTCCCCCGGCGTGACCGGCAACGCCATTCGCATCGACGGCGTCCCGGTGATCGGCGGCGTCGGCGCCAACACGAGTTCCAGCGGCACGCTCGCCGCCATGGTCCAGATGCGCGACAGCGTATCCGTCGACATGCAGAGCCAGCTCGATGAAATCGCGCGCGGCCTCGTGACGATCTTCGCGGAGACGGACACGACCGGCGGCGGCGGGCCTGATCTGGCGGGCCTGTTCACCTATGGAGGCGGCCCCGCAATACCGGCTGCTGGCACGATCTCGACCGGGATCGCCATGACGATCCAGGTAAACGGGCTCTTCGATCCGGTGCTCGGAGGAAATCCTGAATACCTGCGCGATGGCGGAGCCAATGGCGCCGCATATGTTTCCAACACTACCGGCGGATCCGGGTTTTCGGATCGGCTGATCGCCTATGTCGAAGCGATGAGCAATCCGGTACCGACCGACATGAATGCGGGCATCGCTGGCATCTACTCGGTTTCCGGCTATGCGGATTCATCGCTCGGCTGGCTGGAGTCCCTGCGCGCGCGTTCGTCGGACGCCTCGGACAGCAAGGCGGCCCTGTACGACCGGCTGAAAACCGCGCTCCTGTCCGATACCGGCGTCAATATCGACGAGGAAATGGCGATCCTTATCGACCTCGAGCAGGCCTATCAGGCTTCGGCGCGCATCGTCCAGGCGGTCGACCAGATGCTGCAGACACTCATGGATGCGGTGAATTAAGCGATGAGAACTTCCAACGTCTCGACACTCGCCATCTCGCTCGCGTTGCGCTCCGCGACGGCTCGGCTGCAGCGCGATTTGCCGGGCCTGCAACAGGAAGTGAATTCGGGCAGGTATGCCGATACCGGATTGGCGCTTGGCGCCGAAACCCGCAAGCTGATCGCCTTTCATGGCGATATCGACCACGTCCAGAGACTGATCGATACCAACGAGCAGACGCAGACGCGCCTGACGACCAGCCAGAAAGGCATGAGCTATCTCGGCGATCTGGCCAACCAGTTGATGAATGCCGTCGGCATCGTGATGGGCGACGCCAACCAGTATCCCACCGCGCAGTTGGCGGCTTCGAACGCCGTCGCCGAAATCACCTCGGTCCTGAACACGCAGGTCAATGGCGCGTTCGTGTTCGGGGGGCAGAATGTCGATAATCAGCCCTTGTCGGACTACGTGACCGGGCCGGGTAAAGCGGCGTTCGACAATGCGTTCCTCACCCATTTCGGTTTCGACAAGTACGATCCGGCCGCCGCCGCGCTGACCAGGACCGATATCGACAACTTCATCACGGCCCAGGTCGAACCGATGTTCATGGGTGC
Organism: Oricola sp.; assembly: GCA_049288075.1. Taxonomy (GTDB): domain Bacteria; phylum Pseudomonadota; class Alphaproteobacteria; order Rhizobiales; family Rhizobiaceae; genus Oricola. Next base: position 735 of record JBAQHA010000638.1, on the reverse strand, counting down.
CGGATGGACCGCGACCATGTCGTCGGCAACCGACGAAGTGGTCAATTCCCGCATCTCCGCTGGCGTCGTCGCCGAGACGTCGGTCAGCGCAAACGAAAACGCCTTCCGGGAATTGATGATGTCCGCGGTCGTCGCGTCGGAATTGTTCGACAGCAATCTGGGCGCTGACGCCCTTGTCGGGGCGTCTCAATTCATCATTGCGCGCGCCGGATCGGCGAGTGGAGCCATCACCAAGGTTCAGGGTCGGGTCGGCTTGGTCGAGAACCGCCTGACCCGCGTCAACGAAGCTCTGGATCAGCAAAAGACGCTCTTCACGCTTTTCGCAGGCGAACTCGAAGCGGTTGATAGTTACGACGCGGGAATCAAGCTAAACACGCTGTTAACCCAGATCGAGGTCTCCTACCAAATCACGGCCCGGATCCAGGGTCTTTCACTCATGAATTACCTGTAAGATTAAGCATGTAACGAATTGGTCCGTAATAATGATTATGTTGCGATACGCAGAGATTGAAGAGGACTCGCCGGGGCAGGCCCGTGAGCGCGAGCGTCAGCTCTTCGATCGTTCAATCGAGTTGTTGGAAAAAGCAAAGGAAGCGGGCGTCAACTCGTTCGCCTGCGTCGAAGCCATTCATTTTACGATGCGGTTGTGGACTATGCTGCTTGAGGATCTCGCGAGTGACGATAACGCGTTGCCAAAGGAGTTAAGGGCAAACCTGATCTCGATCGGAGTCTGGG
>JBAQHA010000637.1:0-13700 GCA_049288075.1 Oricola sp. | reverse complement strand
CTTCTGATGGCGCACAAGTCCGAGCTCATCGCTTCCGACATCGAGGCCTATCTGAAGGCGCAGGAAGAAAAGTCGCTGCTGCGCTTCATCACCTGCGGCAGTGTCGATGACGGCAAGTCGACGCTGATCGGCCGGCTGCTTTACGAATCCAAGCTGATTTTCGAGGACCAGCTTTCCGCGCTGGAAGCAGACTCGAAGAAGATGGGAACGCAGGGCGACCGCATCGACTTCGCGCTGCTGGTCGACGGTCTCGCCTCGGAACGCGAGCAGGGCATCACCATCGACGTCGCCTATCGCTTTTTCTCGACCGAAAAGCGCAAATTCATCGTTGCCGACACCCCGGGCCACGAGCAGTACACCCGCAACATGGCGACAGGCGCGTCGGCGGCCGATCTCGCCATCATCCTGATCGATGCGCGCAAGGGCATCCTGACGCAGACACGCCGCCACTCGTTCATCGTGTCCAAGCTCGGCATCCAGAACGTCGTGCTCGCCATCAACAAGATGGACCTGATGGATTATTCGCAGCAGGTCTTTTCCGACATCGAGATCGCCTACCGGGCTTTCGCCCGGGAAATCGGCGGGATCGAACATATCACTGCCATCCCGATCTCAGCGCTGGAAGGCGACAATATCGTCGAGCGCAGCAGCAGGATGGGCTGGTACGACGGCCCGGTATTGCTCGACCACCTGGAAACAGTCGGCATACGCGACGCCGCGCAGACCAAGCCGTTCCGGATGCCCGTGCAATGGGTCAACCGGCCGAATCTCGATTTCCGCGGCTTTGCGGGCTTCATCTCATCGGGCGCGATCAAGCCGGGCGACCGCATCAAGGCGCTGCCGTCGGCGAAGGAAAGCACGGTGGCGCGCATCGTCACGATGGACGGCGACCTCGAAGAAGCGGTCGCCGGTCAATCGGTGACACTTACGCTGGAAGACGAGATCGACATTTCACGCGGCGACACGATCTGTGCGGCGGGCGATCCGGCGGAAGTCGCCAATCAGTTCGAGACGACGGTCCTCTGGATGGCGGACGAGCCGATGTATCCGGGCCGCCCCTATCTGATGAAGATCGGGACCTCGACGGTCAACGCGACGATTACCCGGCCGAAATACCGCATCGACGTCAACACGCTGGCGCACGAGGCCGCCAACGAACTGAAGCTCAACGAAATCGGCGTCTGCAATTTGTCGCTCGACCGCGTCATCGCCTTCGATCCCTATAATGACAACCGCGAGACCGGCGGTTTCATCCTGATCGACCGGATCACCAACGCGACCGTCGGCATGGGCACTATCCATTTCGCGCTGCGCCGCTCGTCCAATGTGCATTGGCAGGCGCTCGACGTCGAACGCGCGACGCGATCGGCGATCAAGGGCCACAAGCCCGCCGTGCTTTGGTTCACTGGCCTGTCCGGCTCGGGCAAATCGACCATCGCCAACATCGTCGACCGCAAACTGATCGCGGCCGGCGCGCATACGATGATGCTCGACGGCGACAATGTCCGCCACGGCCTCAACAAGGACCTCGGATTCACCGAGGCCGACCGGGTGGAAAACATCCGCCGCGTCGCCGAAGTCTCGAAGCTGATGACGGACGCGGGGCTGATCGCGCTGGTCTCCTTCATCTCGCCGTTCCGCGCCGAACGCCGGCTGGCACGCGAGTTGACGCCGGAAGGCGAGTTCATCGAGGTCTATGTCGACACGCCGCTGGAGGTCGCCGAGGCACGCGACCGCAAGGGACTCTACAAGAAGGCGCGGGCCGGGCTGATCAAGAACTTCACAGGCATCGATTCGCCCTATGAGCCGCCCGAACATCCGGAGATCAGGATCGATACGACCGCGATTTCCGCCGAAGATGGCGCGGATATGATCATCGCGCGGCTCGTCGAGGCGGGAATCGTCACTCTCTAGCTTGGCGAACCGACGCTTCGGCGACCGATGCCACAATGATGATCAGCGTCACGACAAAGGCGCTGTCCATCAGATCATGCTGGAAAAGGATGCCGAAGAGCCCACTCGTCGCATAGCAGGTGGTCAGGATCATGCCGACCGCGAGACGGAGCCTCCAGAGATGATCGCGCGGTGCAGTCGCGGCGATCAAGACCGGCGCCGACAAGAGGGCTACCAGTGACACCAGGCCGAAAACGCCCGCATCGAGAAGCGCCGCCAGAAAGCCGTTGTGCGGATGGGTGTAACCTACCAGGCTCCACGTGTCCGGCGGAAGATGCGCGCGTAGCGCGTTCATGCGCTCCACGATTCCGTAGCCTGCAATAGGTGCTTCTTTCACCGCCTCCCAGCCACCCTTGAGCATGAGAATTCGGCGCCCGGTCGAAGAGTCATAGATGCCAAGGGTTTCGATTTTCGAGAGATCCTCGCTCAGTAATCCAAAACGCTGCGCGATCTGCCCGGCCCCTAAGGCTCCAGCGAGGATGAAGAACGCAACGATAGCAATGGCGCCTCGCCGAAATGTCCGTTTCGGCACGGCGTTCGCCACAGCCCAAATGATGATCGCCGTCAATACCGGGATTGCCAGCCAGAGGGCGCGGCGTTCCGACAAGCCAACACAAAAAAGCATCGCGAAAAACGACAGGACACCGAGCCAACGCCGCCGATTGCAGGGGGCCATCATGTTCAGGGCGCCAATCGATCCGAAGACGGCGGACATGACCGCGAATATGTTCGGATTTCCGCAGAACGCTTCCGCGCGGTTCGAAAGCCAGAAAGCCTCGTAGGCGGCTACGGGCGCCGCGATGATCACCGAAAATCCGGCGCCGAGCACGAAGACATCGAGCAGCGCCTCCGTGTCGGACAACCGCAACCGCCGGAAAAAGAAGAAGGGTGAAAGGAACAGGATGAAATTCGGCCAAAATCGCCAACTCGCCAAGCCAGAATGCGCGATGGCGGAGCCGAGTTCGACCATGCCGTAAAGGCCGGCCACAACCGTGCATGCCATGGCGGCTCGTCCGATCCGGAGCGGATACCGTCCCATTGCCGTCGAAATCACATTCCAGACGAAGGGAATCCAGACGAGAAATGACAACAGACTGCCAAACAGCGGGCCGCCAGCGCCGACGAGAAGTCCCCAGATCCTGTCGTTGCGATTGATACCGTCAAGCGAACGCAACGTGGAGACGATCCGACGCAAATCGAACGAAAGCGACAGCCGCAGACCCGCCAAATTCGAATCAGTCGATTGTTCGGTCGCGGAATCGATCATGTGGCGGACACATACCAGTTGCAGAACTCTTCCGACAGGAAGGCGGGGCAAATGTGGCTCAAGACTTGGCACGTTACGGACTTAGCCGGAGGTGGCTTTCACCGTTGGCAGGGGGATAATCCGAGTGTCGAACTGGGATGAGTTGTATTCCGAGGTCAGCGTCAGAAGGAGGTTCCGCAGATCTGTCTCATCCTCGCGCTCGATCGCGGCCCGGAGCGTTCCGAGAATTTCATCGATCTTCGAATGTGCTTCGGTACGCCGTTTGACCATCCTGATTTTCGGGTGACCGGTTCCGATCGTGGAATCGGCGCTGTACCAAAGTTCCTCGTGCAGTTTCTCGCCCGGACGCAGATTGATAAATTCGATCTCGATGTCGCCCCCCGGGCAATGTTCGTCTCGCACCCGCAATCCCGCCAGCGCGACCATGTCGCGGGCCAGTCGGTAGATCGAGATCGGATCCCCCATATCCAGCAAGAATGTTTCCCCGCCCTTCGACAAGGCAGCAGATTGGACGATCAACTCGACCGCTTCCGAGACAGCCATGAAGTAGCGGGTGGCGCGGCGATCCGTCACCGTAATCGGGCCGCCACGTTCGATCTGCCTTGTGAAAAGCGGTACCACCGAACCGCTTGAGCCGATCACATTGCCGAAGCGGACCGAAAGGAAATTCTGGCCGGTTCTCTTCTGCGCCGAAATTTCCGCGTAACGGCGCGTCACCAACTCGCCGATCCGCTTGGTGGCGCCCATGACGCTGGTCGGATTGACCGCCTTGTCGGACGAGATCAGGACAAACTGCTTCACGCCCGTTTCGAACGCCGCTTTTGCGACCACTTCAGTGCCGAAGACGTTGTTGCGTATGCCCTCGCGGACATTCTGCTCGACCAGATCGACATGCTTGTACGCGGCCGTGTGAAACACGACGTCGATCCTGTTCTCTTCCATGATGCGTCGAACGAAATCGTCGCGGGTGACCGATCCGAGCAGAACATGCGCCGAATAGAACTGGCGGGCGTTCGTCAGCGAGCGGGCGACCTGGTAAATCGCGAATTCATTGTTGTCGACAAGGAACAGTTCGCGCGGGCCGTTGGCGTCCACCAGACGCGCCAATTCAGAGCCAATCGACCCTCCCGCGCCGGTGATCAGAATCCTTCTGCCGCGGACGACGCTTTCGATCAGGGACTGATCAGGCGGAATTGGCGACCGTCCGATCAATTCGCTGATTTCCAGTTTTTCAAGCGAATCCGCCGTGAAACGATCGCCCATTGTGCCGACGGGACGGGCCGGAAGCACCCGCACCATGACCGGAAGCTGCGAAAGCGAGGTGCCGATTCTGAGCTTGGTCGCGCCGGAGGCGGAGGGGATGCAAAGAATTATTTCCTCGATACCGAGATTTCCGACGAGGCTGTCGAGCTGTTTCGGCGAATAGACGCGTAGTCCGCCGATATCGCGCCCCTGCATTTCGCGGTCGTCATCGATGAAACCGAGGACGTTCGCATCGCCCGCCTCGCGCAGCGAACGGGCGAGCTGCGTGCCGGCCTTGCCCGCGCCATAGACGAGGGTGCGCGGCAGATCCCGTTTTTCGGGCGAACGCAGCAGCAGCCACTTTGCGGTAAAACGGCTCAGCGAAACGGCAAGATACGCAAATATCCCGTAAAGAAAGGGAATTGTTCGAGGCACGCCCGCCCCGCCGTAGCTGCCGGAAAAGAACGCTACCGCCGTCCAGAGCAGCGTCGCCATCGCGACTGCCTTGAAAATAGTCAGCAAGGCCTTCTCGGGAAGGTAGCGCAGCACCGCGCGGTAGAGACCTAAACGAATAAAAAGGGGAATTGCGATGACCGGCGCCACGACGATCATCGCAATCTGATTGAGATTGAAGTGGTGACCGAAGCCCAGCCGGAAGAGATAAGCCATTGCGGCCGCGCCCATGAGGGTCACGAGATCGACCAGCATCTGGATAAGCTGTTTCTGACGGCGAGGCAGGCGATTGGCCGCGGCAGTCAAGCTCTTCAAAGCGTCAGCGATCTTCGTTCTCGAAAACGCTCTCTTCGGAAGTGAATTGGACAATTGCTCATGTCCCCGATCATTACCAGGCGTCAGCCAATATTCGACATCAAGACCGGCGGCGCATCACACAAATCCTATCAGTCGTTTTTACCTGTTGTCATTCGCGGGTCCCGGAGGCAATCACCAATTCTTGCACTTGCGGTCACTGCGAGCCGCATTGCACGATCCTGCGGCGGAAACGACGCTGTCAAAACAACAGGTGACATACTCGAAGCGGGGAATGGCTGGGTTTAAATCTCTTTGCGAACCAGCATCTGCGGATTCAGAATGTCGATGGGCGATCATATCCCGCGGGTGCGCCGAAGAGAAACACCGCTATATCAATAGGTTGTCTTAGACGGCTCCCTGCTTTCGAGAACAACGATCTAGGAGCTGAGGAACATTGTCGGCGGCCTCTTATGAGGTCGTATCGCCAACTCTTGGCGACAGATAAGGGAAACGAGTTGCGGCTTGCTGGGACCGAATTGCCGTTATCTGGGATCGGTTTGTCGTTATCTGGGATCGCGTTGCAGTTACGCGAAACCGTCTTGCCGACTCGCGGGATCGCAAATTCGTATCACGGTCAGAGTTCTCGGCAAATTGGCTTGTGCGGATTTAGATTGCCGTTAGGGGTATTGTCGTTGGCGTCTGCCCTCCCGAGCGCAGGCAGGCGCTGAACCGACTTGGACGCAATGACGACACAGTCGCGAGCGAGTTGCCGATAGCGTTTGTTCTTTCGAGTGACTTTCCCGTGGCTAACCTGATTGACATTGGTAATGATGATCTGCCGACTGATCAATGTCTTCGGCTTTCGATCCGCTGGCGGTGGATCTCGACGCTTGCATTGTATCCGGGCAAAGCACACGCGATGTTCGGGATCGGCTTTTTTCTTGCGAATGAACCGCTCTTCAATGGAAGCGTTTATTGGCCACCGCTCGGTGTGGAAATCGACCCGCTGCCGCCAGGCTATTTCAAAGCCTATGATGATGACTGCGGCCTACTGAATGGCCTCGATGAACTGCTTTTCTTGAACAAACGGTTCGACTTCGAGGATTCCGTTGAGCCGCTATGTCGGCTGATCATCGCGCCTGATGCGTTCGACGCTAAAGACGAAGCGGCATTCGACACCGACTATTTTGATGTGGTTGCGATCATGTATTGGGGCGGCAATTGGCACGGGCGAGCGCTCGGAGACTCCGGACCGGCCGTTAGATTGAGGGTGACGAGAGAGTGCCTTGTTCGGTTCTTCCGCGACCTGCTTGAAGAGGCGCGCAATGGCGCGGTCTGCGGCGATACTCCGCGGCGAATTCTGCGCGAACGATTCAGCGACTTATCTGCCTGAACCATGACGTAACCCGGGAGGCTTCAACTCGGCCGGCTTTGCCTGCGAAGAGAGAGATTCGGGCTGTCTAGGGGAAGAAGCCTTCAAATGATGCGGTAGTCATTTCCAGATTGATGGTGATCGCGGTCCTGACGTGCTCTCGCCAAATCGGACCACTCCTGGTTGGAGTTTTACAGTCATGATCCCTCGACATGGATATGCAGAGTTCCATGAAGGTAACGAAGCGCTCAGAGGTGCAGGTCGCCTTTGTTCTGAAGCAGGCTCCGGGCGAAGCCGGTTCCGGGATCGAGCGATTAGAATAGCGGATGTTCTCCGTCCGGCGCTTGCCTGATGCGCATGCCGCGAGGAATTCCGCGGTCAAACGGTATGGGTCGGGCGTTTTCGTAAAATATTCTGCAATACCAGTGCCTTAGCTCTCGACTTCCGCTTCCTTCCGAGCATCAATCCAGCATGCAAGGAGAGAACACATGACCCTTTCACCCAAGATCTGCCAAGAAATCATCACCGATGTCATTCGCCGCCACGAACGACAGGTCGCGCACCTGCAGTCGATGGTCGACGATGGTGCCCCCGATTGGGAAGAGCGTTTTCGGGACCTGCTGAGGCTCGAAACAGAACTGGTCGACATTCGCCAGGGCCTTCAGGCAGCGGCCTATGTCGCCTTGAGTGCCAAAGAGCAGACGGCGCCTCTCAGTCCGCCCCGCAATGGCATTGGCCAACGCGCAACAATGAGTGCTGCACGCCAACGCTACAGGATGGGGTAGCATGGCTTGCGAGACGACAAACGAAACATCGACCGCCGCGCTCGATCTGCTGCGCAGCCAATATCGAGACCTCACCGGATTCGCAGCTCCCCGAAACCTGCGTGTCCCGTTGCTGAAGCGCCTAATCGACTGGCATGTCCGATGTATTGAAAAAGGTGTCCCACGGCGCGAAGCATTCTTCTATCGTGCCGAGGTGATCAGCGAGATTACGCTACCAAAAAGGAAGTCGCCGCCCGGTGTGGAAAATGGGGCGGTCCTGATCCGCGAATACAATGGACGCGTGCATACCGTGCGCCGTGGCGATAATGGCCACTTCTATTTCAACAACCGAAGCTACACGAGCCTGACAGCGGTCGCCCAAGCGATCACCGGCATTCATCAGTCTGGCCCGCGGTTTTTCGGTATCAAGGCTGACAAGGCAAGGCCGTCATGAGTCGCTGCGCGATCTACACCCGCAAGTCGACAGAAGAGCGGCTCGACATGCGGTTCAATTCCCTGGAAGCGCAGACCGACGCCTGCAGAGCCTATATCGCCAGTCAGGTTCATGCCGGCTGGATCTGCATGGAAGAGCAATTCGCAGACCCCGGTTTCTCGGGCGGCACACTCAATCGCCCTGCCCTTCAACGCCTGTTGGCAAAGGCTCGAAACCGCGAAATCGACGTAGTCGTCGTCCACAAGGTGGATCGGCTAACACGATCGCTGTCGGACTTCGCCAATCTCGCCGAGTTATTCGAACAATATGGCGTGTCCTTCGTCTCGGTCACGCAGCATCTCGACACGTCAACCTCAATGGGCCGACTGAGTCTTAATGTCCTTCTATCCTTCGCCCAATTCGAGCGCGAAATCGCCAGTGAGCGCATCAAGGAAAAGATTCATGCCTCGCGCAAACGCGGGCTTTGGACAGGCGGCAGGGTCCCGCTCGGATATCGCGCTGTCGAAAAGAAGCTTGTCATAGACAAGCAGACGGCGCCGTTGGTTCGCGCCATATTCGCACGCTACTTGGACCTGCGGGGCTTCACCGATCTCTATCTCGAATGGAAGGTCGGCAAATTTGAACACTGGATCGCCAATCCAAGCGGGCAACCGCTACCTTCGCGAGCCGCGCTTTACACGATCCTGCGAAACCCGGTCTATGCTGGCATATTGCGATGCGGCGACGAACTGGTGAATGGAATCCATAAAGGGATTGTCGACGTGCAAACCTGGCGATCAGTCCAGGTGATGCTCGATGAAAACAGGCATACGCGTGGGGCCCAGCGAAGGCGAACAGACGCGCCATCTCTGTTGGGAAGAATCTTCGACGAGAAAGGACAGCGGCTCACACGATCCCACACCCGAAAGAAGGCAGGTAACCGCTATACTTACTACGTCTCTGCAGACTCAACGCGCAACGCTCGTCAAAGCGCCCGCCTGCGCATACCGTGTTCGCGACTTGAGGCATTGGTTGCTCACGCGGTTGCTGCACGTATCGCCGATCCCCACAAACGTATCGCGTGGGCGGAGAAGGCCTCGCTTGATCCGGATGCGTTCTCAACGGTTGCGGCCTGGACAGCGCCAGAAAGCAGGCTCGAACTTAACGCCTTCGCAATCTCGCTGATTGAACGCGTTGATATTATCGACGGAACCGCTCGGATAGGCTTCCAGCCTTCAAAACTGCTTGCATCTATCATCCGGTCCCCGAGACTCCTGAAATCCCCCAAAGACGTGAAAGCGGAACAACTCAGCGTTCGCGATCCAATTCTGCTGTCCTGTGCGCGCAGTCCCAAGACCCAGATCGTCCGTCAACAACTGACAGACGAACAAATTCGCAAATCCGGTCGCCAGTGGTTCACCTTACTCGTGACCGGAAAAGCGAAGAGCATGGAAGAGATTGCTGAAGCATATGGCGTGTCGCAGCCAACCGTCAGCCGAAGAATCGCCGCTGCGCTGGCCTTGTGACAATCGCGAACTCCACCGCGATTACGCCAAGAACGAAGAAAGGCATCCGCTCTTCGGGCACGAGTCAGAACTCGTCCAGATGCTCGATGAGGCGAATGGAAGAGGTAAAAATCAGAGACGATTTCGAGCGAGTGGCCAATTTGAAAATTTTAGCGCCATTTAACCGCTTGGAAAAACAGGTAAAATACAGTCTTCCATTCAGGAAAATTGGCTGGGGCGGCTGGATTCGAACCAGCGCGTGGCGGTACCAAAAACCGCTGCCTTACCGCTTGGCTACGCCCCAACATGGAACTACGCCCGGCCACTAACAAATCGGTATGCCGACTGCAACTGCATTCAAACCGGCAAAGCGCGGCAGTGCGTTCAGAGCTGGAGCAATTTGAGAATTGTCGCGGCACGATTCTTCCAGTCGTGACCTCGAAGGACAAAGCGCCTTCCCGCTTCCCCCGAGGCCATTCGCAGCTCCGGATCCGAAAAAAGTCTTGCGGCCGCCGCACTCAGTGCCGACGGATCGCCGGCCGGTATCACAATACCCGCTGAAGCATCCTCAACAATTCCGCGCTGATAGGGTTGATCGGTGGCTATCACGGGACAGGCCGAACTCATTGCCTCGTAGAGTTTCAGCGGCGCGACTCCGGCGTCCGACCGCCCTTGCGGGCTTTCTATGAGGACAAGGTTCATTGCAGCCCCCGCGAGATAGCCCGGCAGTTGCTCAAAAGGAACCGTACCTATCCACTCGATACGGCCGGCGGCCCTGATATCGCCCGCCAAGCGCTCCCGTTCAGGCCCGTCGCCAATCAGAAGCACCCTGAGTTCTTGGGGCCAGTCGGACTTTTTCACAGCTTTCAGAAGGGTTTCAATCCCGTGCCATCGGCTGAAACTCGAGACCATGATCGCATAGGGCCCGCCGCCGGACGATTCTGGTAAAGGCACGGCCTGCGGGGTGAAAAATCCGGTGTCGACACCGTTGGGATTTGTCACAATCGTTCCGCGCGGCGACAGTCCCGCAAGCCAGTCGGCGATGCCCGGCGTCACCGCGGCAAGAAAATCCGCATTCCTATACTGGCTGTGCTGGAAAAAGGCGACTATCCGACCGAGGAAAGCCAATCTGCCGTGCGTGATCAAGATGTCTTGCGTCTTCCCGTTGACTTCCTGGATCACCGGGACGTTCAGGAGACGGGCCAAAACCGCAACCGGCCAGGCGACAGGATGTGCACGGACGTAAAGTGCGTCGTAGCGACGCAACCGGACGATGACGGACGCCATGGTCCCGAGGGCAGGAAGCAGCCTGCGAAAGGGAGAACGTCCCGGGAGCCAGTCGGGCGGAGCGAATAGATCGACCTCGACGCCGAGGCCGCGCATCGCCTTGATCATGCCGAACACATGCGTGTTAGCCGGGGTCCCCGAGGCGGGATCTTGAAGGCAGACATAGGCGATGCGGCGCGATTCGTCTTTTCGTTCCGGCACAGACAGAAAGCCCTCTACTTCGGCTCACAAAAGAAATGCGGCCACTCCGATCATTAGTCCGGATAAGCAGTGAATTCCGCAGCTCGATCCGCGGTATATGGCCTTGACAATGCCGTTACAAGCCGGTGAAAAGCCCGCGTGTCACCTTGGTCCGACTCTCGCAAGGCTTCCTATTGCATGACCGATAATCCAGCCGCGGGCCGGAAAGAAATATCCGAGATCCTCGGATTGCTAGCGGATAAGAACTACGTCGTCGGCATCATTGGCTTGGGCTATGTCGGAATCCCGCTTGCCCTGACAGCAGCGCGCGCCGGCTTTCCGGTCCTGGGCTTCGACATCGACGAAGCCCGCGTTCAGGAACTGAACAAGGGACGCACCGCAATCAAGCATATCCCCGACCACCTCATCGCCGAGGCGATCGCCGAGGGCCGCTTTTCAGCGACGAGCAATTTTGAGAGACTGTCCGAAGCGGACTGCCTGATCATTTGCGTGCCAACCCCGCTCACCCGCCAGCGCGAACCCGATCTGAGCTTCGTCGTCGACACGGCTAAAATGATCGCGTCGCACCTGCGTCCGTCGCAGCTCGTCGTGCTCGAATCGACGACCTATCCCGGAACGACCGACGAAGTCATCAAGCCGATACTGGAAGAGACCGGACTTGAGAGCGGCGCGGATTTTTTCCTCGCGTTTTCTCCGGAACGGGAAGACCCCGGCAATCCGGATTTCGGCACTTCCACGATCCCGAAGGTGGTCGGCGGAGACGGAGCCGACGCCTTGGAAATCGCCAAAGCGCTTTATGGGAATTTCGTCGTCTCGACCGTTCCCGTTTCGTCGACGCGCACGGCGGAAGCCGTAAAGCTTACCGAGAACATCTTCCGGTCCGTCAACATCGCTCTGGTCAACGAACTAAAGATCATCTACGGTGCCATGGGGATCGACATCTGGGAGGTTATCGAGGCGGCCAAAACCAAGCCATTCGGCTTCATGCCGTTTTATCCCGGCCCGGGACTTGGCGGCCACTGCATCCCGATCGATCCCTTCTACCTGTCCTGGAAGGCTAGGGAATTCGACATCAGCACTCGATTCATCGAGCTAGCCGGCGAAATCAACAGCTCCATGCCCAGAATGGTTGTCGATCGCCTCGCGATGGCCGTCGACGACGCGCTCAAGCGCGGCATGAACGGCGCGCACATTCTCGTCATCGGCGCGGCATATAAGAAGAATGTTGACGACATGCGCGAAAGTCCCGCGCTCCGGCTCATCGAACTGATAGAAGAACGCGGTGCCTCCGCCGACTATCACGACCCGCACATACCGGTATTGCCGAAAACGCGCGAACATGCGGCTCTCGCGGGGAGGAAATCGGTGGCATTGGATGCGAAGACGGTGGCATCGTACGATGCGGTCCTGATCGCCACCGATCACGATGCAGTCGACTACAAGGCTCTCGTCGAGGCCGCTCGCGTTATTGTAGACACGCGAAACGCGTGTGAGCGCGCCGGGGTGGTCTCGGACAAGATAGTGAAAGCCTGATCGAGGCGAGCAGGTTTCTGGAGGATGGAAGTGACATACTTCGCTCTGATCGGCGCCGCGGGATACGTCGCTCCGCGCCACATGGCAGCCATCAAGGCCGTCGGCGGCGACCTCACTGTGGCCTACGATCCAAATGACTCGGTCGGCGTCATCGACAGTCATTTTCCGGAGGCTCACTTCTTCACCGAATTCGAGCGGTTTGATCGCCATATCGATCTCATCCGCCGCCGCGGCGAAGGGATCGACTATCTCTCCGTCTGTTCGCCCAACTACCTGCATGACGCGCATTGCCGTTTCGGCCTGCGCTCGGGAGCGAACGTGATCTGCGAGAAACCGCTCGTGCTAAATCCCTGGAACATCGACGGATTGGCGGAGATCGAGGCGGATACCGGCAAAAAAATATCCACGATCCTGCAGCTCAGGCTCCACCCGGCGATAAAGGCTCTCAAGGAGAAGGTCGCCCAATCCGGAAAACGGCATTCGGTCGACCTAACCTACATCACCTCGCGGGGACGTTGGTATCACGCCTCATGGAAAGGTGATGAGCACAAATCGGGCGGCGTAGCGACCAATATCGGCGTACATTTTTTTGACATGCTCTCCTTCGTCTTCGGCCCAGTGCAGCAATCGGTCGCCCATCTCAGGCAGCCCGAGCGGGCGGCCGGGTTCCTCAGCTTGGAAAAAGCGGATGTGCGCTGGTTCCTCTCGGTCGACAGCGGTGATCTTCCGGAATCGTCAAAGGGCAAGAAGACAACCCATCGTTCGCTCACCATGGACGGCGACGAAGTCGAGTTTTCCGAAGGCTTTACGGACCTGCACAATGAAAGCTATCGGGAGATCCTGGCCGGTTACGGCTTCCCGATTAGTGCGGTCCGGCCCTGTATCCAGGTCGTTTCAGATTTCCGCTGTGCGCCGGTCGTAGCATCCGGTGAGCGGCATCCCTTCGTCGCGCATTACGCCACCTAAAGCGGGCTGGCGCACCTATGGCAGCTTCAACGCAAATGAAAACCGATCCTCGCTTTCCGGGCGTCGAAATCCACGAGTCCGCCTATGTCGATGATCCGGTGACAATCGGCGCGGGAAGCCGGATCTGGCACTTCGTCCATATCCTCCCGCGCAGCACGATCGGCGAGAACTGCAGCTTGGGACAAAACGTGATGCTCGGCCCGAATGTCGCGATCGGCAACGGCTGCAAGATACAGAACAATGTCGCTCTCTATACCGGCGTCGAACTCGAGGACGATGTGTTCTGCGGGCCGTCCTGCGTGTTCACGAACGTCAACAATCCGAGGGCTTTCATCAGTCGCAAGTCCGAATTCCGCAAGACATTGGTGCGCAAGGGCGCAACGATCGGCGCCAATGCGACCATCGTCTGCGGCAGCACTCTTGGCGC
>JBAQHA010000636.1:0-7967 GCA_049288075.1 Oricola sp. | reverse complement strand
CCTCGCCGCCACGCTTCGTGTAGAAGCCCATGAAACCGAACCTCTTCGCGGTCTAACGGTTGAGGATACAACCAAACATCGAATGACGTCACACCCGCGCCGATTTTGATACTTGTGTCGGAACCGCCATCGGTATCGCCCCTACCCTGGCTCTTGAAGACAAAGACCCCCGGCGAATAGGGCCGGTTGCGTGTATGGCGATGGGCAACGGAAACGCGCTCCACCATCTCAGACTCAGCCGACTTCGCTACCGCTTTCATAAGGGAATCGGCTTCTATCTTGCTGAGGCCAATCCCTCCTTGAAGGGTATTTCGCAGGCGGAATCTATAGCGCTCGCCGTAGAGAAGCGCCGGACATAGTGTCTTCTTGCCGTCGCCGGAATCCGCGTACCCCCGTTTCCAATTCGGTGGGTCATAAGGATTTTGAGGCACACTGCAAGTCCATGGTATCTGCTGAATTGTCGACAAGCCACCCCATGTGAAGAGTGCGGGATGAACGCGCGGGGCGCCGGCTTTCTCGACATCGGACTGACAGACTCCGGGCGGCTTGAAGAACTTGGTTCGCTGATCGCGGTAGATGCAGTCTTCCACGGCCGCGAACGACTCGGAGCGCTCTTGACCCGCATCATCCATGTAGGTCATATCGAGACTTTGATAGTGAATGGAATAGTACGTTTGCTCGGCGGTGTCGTCTATACCCTCACCATCGACCCTTGCGACATCAAGCCGGTAGCCGTCCCACATATCCTCGAGGAAAAGAATATCGCCGAACGCCGTTAACGGCCTGGACAGCGCGGACATGGTCGCGTTCAGAAGGGGGCCCTCGTCGATATCCGGCTCGGCGATTATGTCCTTCTTTGGACCGAACAACGCAACACCCAAACCGGCGGGTGGGCTTAGGCCATACTCCGATTCAGCGGATGCAAGGGTTCGTTTCTCACCTTCCCGTGGTCGCTCGCGGCGCATGAGTAAGTCGCGAACGAGACTGTGGTCCACACTGAATGACGCCAACCCGTACTCGTTGGCCGAATCGACTTCTCCCGTTGCAGCCTTCTCCAACGTAGCCGATGCCCGCATCTCCGTCATCAGCGTAAACTTGCGTTCCTTCACTCTTGAAACCGGCTGGACAACAAAATCCCTTGTTCCTTTGATTAGGCGCCGCGAGGTCACCGCGGAAGTTGACTTGCCGTTGCAAGTCAGCGTGATTAGCCCACGCAGGTCTGCCACATCCGGTTGCGCCTCGAAAGTTAGCGTGACTTCGAAAATCAAGCTGAACCGGACCGCGGCCTCGAAATTCTGCAACAGCGCGAACACAAAATCGTCCGGACCATCCGCGCCTTCAAGAAACGCGGCCTTGCTGAGGCTGGGCGGTTCTTCCTTTTCCGGAGTGAACTGCAACATCCAACTGTACTTCTGGGCGTCTGGATCGGTGTTCATCACATCGACGCTGAACACATTGGTTAGGCGGTCATTTGCCAAGTTGGTCTGGATGCGTGAGCGCATGGATGCCCAGGAGACCGGTTGATCGGCGACGTTGGCGATTTCAGAGACCGACGCGATCGCCCTGTCGATCAATCGTTTGCTCTCGCGGCGATACAGACCCAAAACATCGACGAAATTCTTCTCATCGGTGGGTTCTCTATCCTCGCCAATCACCGAGCTTTTCGGGTCTCCCGAAAATTCGTGGGCACGCAGCCGGCTATAGCGGCCGCTGCGCTCTAGCGCGCCCTTCATTAATCCCCGAAGGCTGGCGATTTCTCCTGGCTCCGCCGATGTCGCCGTGGCCTTGATCGAAGGATCAGCCGACAAAGGTGTAACCGGCGCGCCCAAAACACCAGTAGCGGACCCTGTCCTTGTATCGATCGGCGTGAAGCTGAGCGCTAAGTCGTCGCAAAGCAAAGGATGCGTATCGATCAGGCTGTCTAGTCCGCGACCTCCCCCGAGGTCCCGTGAAGTTAACGCACCAAGATCAGCAACGGCACCCCCACCAGAAGCCGAATCAGGAAAACACACGACATAGATGCGCCACTTTTCCTTGCCGTTCTCGATCGTTGAAAACCCACAGGGAACAGGGACCGCACTAAAGGCGGATTTCACTGACTCCCCGGTTGCGCTGATTTCAAACACTGGCATTGAAGAACCTCTCCCAGTCGCCTTTGCGCTGGGCAAATGGATCGAACGGGGTGGCCACGGAATAGATATCGGAACACGCCGCGCCCGATGTCTCTTCAAACGATAACGCCATGACGCCACTCGGGACGGTCTCGGCAGCGGCTTCGGCAGGTCGGTTTCCTGCCTCGTCACGTTTGATCGTCTCATATCGGACCTCAAACGTTTTCAAGACGATCTTGAATGAAACTGTGCACAGCGCCTTTCCGTAGATGACACGTCCACCCGAGTCGGCGACGAATCCCATGCCAACAACAACATTCGAACATACCGATATCAAACTCAGGATGGATAGCTTGCCGGTAAACTGCGCATAGGCGAGAAAATCGACTACTGCTCCTGTTGCTGGAAACTTGATCGAAAAGGCGAAGCCTGCTGTTAACGAGACGCTTCCCTTGGCAATCCCTCCGAAGTTTGCCTCGAAGACGCCGCCGTAGTCGGACGAAACCTCGATCAACTTGGGACCCGACGTATCGGCCTGGAAAATTGCGTACGCCCGACCGCCGTATATGCCGACCGCGATCGTCATCGGATCCTCGCGCGACGCCAACCCGACCTGGACCGTTGTCCTCTCGCGCCCCAGGATCGGAATGATCACACCCCACTGGAACGACAGGTTGGAGATGACCGCAGGTCCAAGGAAAATCTGTCCCGTCCCACCTGGCGGAAACGCAATGACCTGAGAGACCATGACTCGTTGAGGCGAGATGCTGATCTTGAGGCCAAACTCGTCCTCCAGCCCCTTTAGGAGGGACTGTAGTCCATCGATGAACGACAAGACGCCAGCAAATCCGACCGTGCCGATCGAGGGATCGAATGTCTTGCTGCCATCCGCCTTCATTTCGAAGCTGACGTATCTGAAATCGACGATCAGTGCCTGAAGGAACTCAAGAGAGAAGCTGTGCAGCGTACACTTTGCGCTGATCGTGGGCCGCGGCTGCACCACGTCGATGAATGCGGACGCGCTGACCTCGAAGCGCGAATTTCGTCCCGTCGTCTCCGAGCGATTTTCAAACTTGAAAATGGACGCGTCGAACTCAACAAAGTCCTCCGTTGACCAGTTCAACGAGGCTTCGATGCCGATTGGGGTCGACTCTAAGGGCTCGGTCGGTTCGCTCACGACGATGAGATTGGTCAAGATCTCATTGATATCAACGTACGGCGCGATGTCCACGAGCGTCTCGAACCACTCGATACCCTTGAACTGAAGATCCCACTGCAACCCGTTCTCGTTGGTCTCTGGCATCGATTTCGCATAGGGCGAGAGGACGACGGGTGTACTGAGAACGCCAACACCGTCGCCTCCGACCTGGAGTACGTAGCTCAGGACATCTGTGAACTTGATCCCGGGAATGATTTCGGCCTTGTCGCCGAAGATCGCGCCGACCCCCAGGTTCAATAGGCCGCTCGAGTGACCATCCAAAGCAGTCAGCGGTGCAAGCTTCGACAACACCGCCACTGACGTTTGTTCGCTGTAGTCTCGGATGTTTTGGCGATTGTCGGTGCTGGGACCGAACCGCCGAGTCAGGATGGCGATGTCACCGTCGGGCGTGGCCAGCCCCCCCAGAGATTCCGTTGTTTTTGAGGTTCCGAAGCTCACGAAGTTCTTCAGGCCCTCGAACTTCTTTAAGATCTCTGGCGTTTGATTTAGTTCCGGGAAGTAAGCCGTGGCGATCCCGTCGGCGTTGGCAATGTCCGAATCGTTACCGGTTTTGCGTGTCGGCAAAGCGCAGAAATACGATTCGGCCCTGTTCCCGTCCGCATCTGGATCCAGGCGGCCCGCCATGTAGCGCGCGATGTCGTCGTCCGCGACCTCGGGATCTAGGCGCCACTTGATGGGCTGCGGATTCCCGCTCATGAACTGAACGCGCATGTCGCGATAGGAGCCGATCATGTCCGGAACGGAGCCCGAGAACGTCCGCAACGAGGGAATCGCGAAGCGGCCCGTGCGAACGCGCGGTGTCATCGGTCTGATGACGGACGTCACTCCGTTCGCGATCATGAACGTGTCGGGCGGGGCCGGACGCACGCTACGCACCCATTCGAGCCATTTGACCTCGACGGATGTCTGTCCGGCTTGGTTCGCTCGCGCCAACGCGATGACCTGTCCACCGTAGTCCGCAAATCGGTGCGCCTGCTCCCTCCAATACCGATCGATCAGGCGCAGAATGTTTTGGACCTTGCCTCCGGGTGTCCTGCAAGGTTCGTCGTTCTTGAAGGCAATGTAGTTCTTTTCTTCATCACCGAACCGGTTCGCCGGCTCGCACCCATTGGGGTCTTCTGGGAATCGGTCGAAATCGTTCGCATCCGTTCCTCTGTTAGAAACGAAATAGACGGGCATCGACCATTTGATCTCATTCCCGTCTTTATCGACACCGAGAAACTCGAATTCGAATGGCTCGCCGTCGAAGTGTGGACAGAACGCCGCCAGGTTTGAGTACTCGAAACTGGAATCCGGCAGGTCTCGCTTGTCGAGCGAGGGCGTCCGCGGTGTGAGAATCTCCACCCACGAGAAGCACTCCTCCAGTGTCGCCTGCGGCAACAATGTCGGATCGATAGGGCGAATGTAGGTGTCCTTGATAAGCGGGGCGACCAGCCGGCCGTTGGAATCGCGAACGTAGCTCCGTTCTGTTTCCTCAATCAGTTCCGCCTTGAAACCGAAGGGATAGAGGAAGCCAGCGTAGCGCACCTTGACGTAGGTATCGCGCCCCCGAGTTGTCTTTTGCTCCCACCCCTTGATCGCACATCCCGGCAACGCTTGCCAGTTGCCGCGGAAATCGAGGAACCCGCCGTCCGCGCTGATCCCATATGTCGAAACCATGATTCGATGGCCTGCGCCGTTGTAACAGGCTTCGCCGCTTATGCCGCCGGACGGATACGAAAAGGTCAAGCCCTCTGCGCTCGAGCGAGCGAACCTAGGTGACAAGGTGAGTGCCAGTTCGAAACGCTGGTCGAACCTCAGTGTTGTGGACTGGTAGCGGTCTCTCTCCTCCTGGGACTCGCCGCCGCCATCGTTTGGATAGTTCTTGGTGACACTCTTATACGTGTACGTAGTCCCGCCGTTCGGCTCCCCGCCGGCGACGCCCCAAATGTCTATAAGGGAAAACCGAACGTCCGTACCCCGCTCCGGTTCTATGAACGCCGACCAGATCTCGGTGTATTCGCCCGAACGCGCGGGGTTCGGCTGCATGCGCCACACAAAGGCTTCACCATAGGACGGCTGAAGGTAGAAGCCCGTCGGCAGATCGATCGCAGAGACCTGGTCCGCCCCGCTCCCTTTCCAGGCCTCCTGACCTAGAAGAAAGCCGCGCCGGTCAAAACCCGCTGCGCCGTCCGGATCCTCTCTCGCGTCCGCGACGCTCGGGCCTTCAGGGATGTATTTGAAGCTCTTCCAATTCAGCAGAGCCTCGAGACTGAGGTGCATCGCCTGACCGCGGATCGGGAGCGCATCCTTGTCTAAAGGCACGTGAAAAACGAGCCGTGCCTCTTTCGACGACAGATAGCCGACCTTTTTGAGAAGGATATCGATTGCGTTCGGGTTCGACGTTCCGCTGAAGGCGTCGTCCACTTCGGGACGTGGGAGTGCCGTCTCGGCGTTGTGCTGAGGCGGCAACCGAAAAACCAGGACCCGCGACGAGTCCTCGGCGTCCAACGATTTCGAAGTGAGTCGAATGCCGCTGAAAAGGCCCGTGTGAATACGAAAGCCGTAAACCTCGACCGTGGCCGAGAAGCCGTCTTCTGGCCGAAACAAATCCAAGGTGAAGAAAGGCTGTTTGTTAAGGTCTTCTAGGCGGTCGTGGAGGCTGCGGTCGACGTCACCGGGCATTCGCGGCGTCGCGGTACATCCGGCAAGGCCAGTGGCGACACCTGTGATTAGAAACTCGCGTCGATTGATTCCTAGCGAATTCATGCCCCCCTCTCCCCTTGCGTCTACAGTAGCGCCCCTATGCACGCATGACTAGAATTTTCTCGCCTCGGCTTTGTGGTGGGTCGGAGACCGATCATGAAGGATGCTCAAACCCGACGATTTGTGTGGGCTTAGAATCATAGACACTTGATGGACAGGTCTGTGAGTAAAGTCCTGAGTCTCTACTTGCGGGCGCGCTCAGAGAGCTATCCCGGCGTTCGCAGTTGCGGGCAACGTTCGGTGCGATCTGTCGCGAACTGGGTCCCAAGCGCAAGAACGAACTTCCCTATGCAATGTTGGTCCACAACTAAGAGGCGACATCAAATGCCCACTCAAGAATAAGAGCCTATGTTGGTCGAAATTCTCGGTTACTTCGCAAACGATGTTTTGGCACAAGATCAGTCAGGAGCTGCCTTTCCTGTGCCAATTTTCGAGGTCCGTTGTGGGCACCTCAGCGGACTATCTCCGCAGGTCGGCGGCCATCGACTGTTCTACGACTTCTCGATCGATGATCATGTGCCGGCTGACCACCTGCTGCGCTAGATTGATCGGTTCCTGGATCTCGGCAGTGTGGGGCGTGAACTGGCCGGGCACTACAGCACCATCGGCCGGCCCTCGGTCGATCCCGAGCTGATGATCCGCATGCTGATCGTCGGCTACTGCTTTGCCATCCGCTCGGAGCGGCGGCTGTGCGAGGAGGTCCACCTGAACCTGGCCAACCGATGGTTCTGTGGGTTGGGTCTGGACGGCAAGGTGCCCGACCACTCGACCTTCTCGCGCAACCGCCATGGTCGCTTCCGGGACAGCAACATCCTGCGTCATCCCTTCGAGAGTGTCGTGCGCCGGTGCATGGCCGAGGGACTGATCGGCGGCGAGGGCTTCGCGGTGGATGCCAGCCTCATTCAGGCAGACGCCAACAAGCAGCGCTCGGTTCGCGGGGACAAGTGGCGCATCGAGGAGATCCCGACCGATGCCGGCCAGGCGGTCAGGGACTACCTGGCCCACCTTGACGACGCCGCCTTCGGGGCGGCCACCACGGTGACGCCGAAGTTCGTCTCGCCGTCCGATCCGGCCGCCCAGTGGATCGGCGACCTGCGCGGGCCAGCCTTCTTTGCCTATGCCACCAACTACCTGATCGACACAGAGCGTGCGGTGATCGTCGATGTTGAGGCGACGCGCGCCATCCGCCAGGCCGAGGTCGGTGCTGCGCGCACCATGATCGACCGGACGCGCGAGCGCTTCGGCCTGCATCCCAAGCGGCTGGCGGGCGATAGCGCCTATGGTGCCGCGCCCATGCTGGCCTGGCTGGTCAACGAACGGGGCATCGCTCCGCATATCCGAGTGTTCGACAAATCAACGCAAGAGGACGGCACCCTCTCCAGGGCCCACTTCACCTGGGATGGCGAGCGCGGCCCCTATCTCTGCCTGAGGGGCAAGACGCTCAAGACCATAGGCAAGGTGCATGACGGCCGCACGCTGCACTACAGGTACAGCAAGTACAACTGCAAACCTTGTCCTCTCAAACAGCGATGCTGGCCCACGGCGCCACAGCGCAAGATCCCGCGCGACATCCACGAGGACGCCCGCGACGTTGCCAGGGCCCTCTACGACACGCCCGCCTTCGACCAGTCGCGTCGCGAGCGCAAGCGGGTCGAGATGCTGTTCGCCCATCTCAAGCGCATCCTCAAGCTCGGCCGGCTGCGCCTGCGCGGCCCCTGTGGTGCGCACGACGAATTCCCGCTCGCCGCCACGGCCCAGAACCTTAGGGAGCTCGCCAATCTCAGGTCAGAGCCGACGCCATCCGACCAGCCGGCTTCAAACACGCGGTGATCCCCGGCCAGTAAAAGACCAGAACGTCACCAATCACAAAAAACACCGGCCAGAGGGCCGGC
>JBAQHA010000635.1:0-11043 GCA_049288075.1 Oricola sp. | reverse complement strand
CAGCCATCCTTGCCAAACGTGCGGTCGGGCGATCCCACCAATCAATGGCAATCAAGACCGGCGAGCCGGTCTGAGATTTTTCATGTGGTTCCGCAAGGGCCGGCGCATGCGCGTCTGTCCGGATCGGGACCGCACCTTTTTGCTGCAGCCATGCTGCCAGTCACCGCCGGAAGGGAAATGCCATGACGACCCCGCGCATCCAGGAATTCCTCGCCACCCGACGACCCGCATCCCCCTGCCTCGTTGTCGATCTCGACGTGGTCCGCGACAATTACTGCGCCTTCACCAAGGCGCTGCCAGATTCCCGCATTTTCTATGCCGTCAAGGCCAATCCCGCGCCGGAAATCCTGCGCCTGCTCGCCTCGCTCGGCTCCTCCTTCGACACCGCCTCGGTGCCGGAAATCGAAATGGCGCTCGACGCCGGCGCAACGCCGGATCGCGTCTCCTTCGGCAACACGATCAAGAAAGAGCGCGACATCGCCCGCGCCCACGAACTCGGCATCTCGCTCTACGCCGTCGACAGCGTCGAGGAAGTCGAGAAGGTTGCCCGCGCCGCGCCCGGCGCCCGCGTCTTCTGCCGCGTCCTGACCGATGGCGAAGGCGCCGAATGGCCGCTGTCGCGCAAATTCGGCTGCGTCCCGGCGATGGCCGTCGACGTGCTTGCCGCCGCAGCCGGCCTCGGCCTCGTCGCTTATGGCGTCTCCTTCCATGTCGGCTCGCAGATGACCAATCTCGACGCCTGGGACAAGGCGCTCGCCGACGCGCGCAAGGTCTTCGACCGCGCCGCCGAGAAGGGAATCACGCTGAAGATGGTCAACATGGGCGGCGGTTTCCCGACCCGCTACCTCAAGGAGGTGCCGTCGGCGAAGGCCTATGGCCAGGCCATCTTCGACGCGCTGCGCAAGCATTTCGGCAACCGCATCCCGGAAACCATCATCGAACCGGGCCGCGGCATGGTCGGAAATGCCGGCGTCATCAAGTCGGAAGTGGTCCTGGTCTCCAGGAAGTCGGTCAACGACAATGTGCGCTGGGTCTATCTTGACATCGGCAAGTTCGGCGGCCTCGCCGAGACGATGGACGAGGCGATCCGCTATAATATCGTGACCGGCCGCGACGGCGACGCCTCCGAGCCCTGCGTGCTCGCCGGCCCGACCTGCGATTCCGCCGACGTGCTCTACGAGAAGAAGCCCTATCCGCTGCCGGTCTCGCTGACGATCGGCGACGAGGTCCTTATCGAAGGTACCGGCGCCTACACGACCACCTACTCGGCGATCGCCTTCAACGGCTTCGAGCCGTTGCGCTCCTACGTCATCTGACGCGGGCGCACGGGGAAACGGCCATGGAAAACCTCGTTCATGACGGCGACGCCGTCACAATCGCGCTCGAGCGCCCGGAGGATATCGCCGCGCGCGACGCCCTGCTCGACCGGGCGATGGGCCCGCGCTGGAAGAAGAAGACCTCGCAGAAGCTGCGCAAGGGCCGCCTGCCCGCGTTCGGCCTCGCCTTCGTCGCCCGCGACAATGCGGGCGAAATCGTCGGCACCGTCCGCCTGTGGAACATCCAGGCCGGCACGGATGCCATTGGTAGCCCGGTCGCGGCCTTGTTGCTCGGCCCTCTCGCCGTCGATCCGTCGCTCATGGGCGCGGGTGTCGGTTCGGTTCTGATGCGTCATGCGCTCTCGGAAGCGGCCCGCCTCGGCCACGGCGCGGTGTTGCTCGTCGGCGATGCGCCCTATTACGCCCGTTTCGGCTTCACGGCGGAAAAGACTGGCGCGCTGGCCCTGCCCGGCCCGGTCGAGCGTCATCGGTTCCTGGGCGTCGAACTGGTCGAGGGCTGGCTCGACTGCGCCGCCGGCATGGTCTTGCCGACGGGACGCAAGGCGGTGAAAACAGGCAGGCTGCGTTTGGTCGCATAAGGCTATCGACAAGGGCCGATGGCCACGCGACAGCGGCGCGGGAGGAAACTCGCGCGCCGCCTGATCTCTCGTGCTTGACCGTGGCGCCCATGCCGCCACTGGCGGTTTTACTGGCGGAACATCATCCCCGGACCCATGCCGTAGCCGCCAAAACCGCCGCCCATCGGCCCCATGCCCATGGTCGGCAGCACGATCTCGTCGGCGGCCCTCTTCTGCTCGTCGTCGAGCACGGCGTAGAGCTTGCCCACTGCCGCTTTCAGCTCCTTGAGTTGCTCCAGTTGGGCTCCCATGTGGCTCTCGCGCAAGTCGAGGCGCTCGGGGAGCGGCATCTTGTCGTAGTCGTCGTCGCCCATCTGCTCCATCATCGACTGCATCAGCCCGTTATGGGCTTCCGCCGTTGTCTTGATGGTCTCCGCCATTTCGTCCCAGGCGGCCGACTGGGCGTCGGTGATCTTCAGTTCCGTTTTCAGGAATGCCAGCCTTCCGTCGATCCGGTCGACCCGGGCGTCGGGCCCGAATCCCATCATCGGGCCGTTGCCCCAGCCCCAGCCTTGCATCATCTGCCCTATCCCCCAGCCGCGCTGATCCTGTGCTGCCGACGGCATCGCAAGCAGCGCGACGACCGATCCGGCCGCGAGAAGACTGATAATCGGCTTCCGCATTTTCATGGGGATACCCTCCTTTGTGTGGAAACTGCCGGGAACATCCGATCCCGTGCAAGTTAATCTACATGACGCTGGGGTATGCCCGCCTTGACGGGGATCAAGCTCAAGCCGCGTTCCTCTCCAGCCAATCCTTCGCCTGCTTCAGGTCGGACGTGAAATTCGCCCGCTCGCGCGCCTTTCCCTCCTCATCGGGAATGCGCAGCAGGAAGGACGGATGATAGGTCAGCAGCACCGGCATGCGGTCCTTCGCCCGCGTATGCATAGTGCCGCGCTCGCGCATGATGCCGACGTTCCTGTCGAGCAGCGCATAAGCCGCCGTCGCGCCAAGCGCCACAAGCAGTTTCGGCCGGATCAGCGCGATCTCCTTTTCCACCCACCAGCGGCAGGCCTGCACCTCGCCGGCATCCGGCTTCTGGTGAATGCGCCGCACGCCGCGCGGTTCGAACTTGAAGTGCTTGACCGCATTGGTGACGTAAGTCTCTCCGCGGTCGATGCCGACCTCGCCGAGAATGACGTCGAGCAATTGCCCCGCCGGGCCGACGAAGGGCTTGCCCTGCAAATCCTCCTGGTCGCCCGGCTGCTCGCCGACGAAGACCAGCTTCGCCTCCGCCCGCCCGTCGCCAAACACTGTCTGCGTCGCCGGACCGTGCAGGTGGCAGTGGGTGCACAGCTTCGCCGCGTCGCGTGGCCCTTCCAGAGGATCGGGCATGGTGAAATTCGCCCCGCCCGGAATCTCGGCTTCGGCGACCATCTGCACCAGCCGCGCGATGTCCGGATCGGTCTTCTGGCCGATCTTTAAGTCGCCGTCGGCGAGCCGCTTCAGTACGGAATAGAGAAACGAGAACCGGTCCGGCGCGTTGTGGAAGATTGCGTGTTCCGCCATCGCGACGAAGGCGCGCGGAACCGACAGCGCCTTGCCCTGCGGCGGTTCCGGCAGGTCGTTCACCCCGCCATCCGCCAGCCATTCGACCGACTCGGGATCAATCCCGTTCAACGCCAGCGCGCGCGCCGCGTCGCGCCAGCCGGGAAAGTCATGCGCGTCCTTCAGGTGCACGGTGACGGCCATAAGCCGATTTCACCGCATGGCGGCGGCGAAATCCAGTGCGGGAATATACTATCCCCGAATGTCGATCACGCCGCAGTCGCCCGTCTCCGAGCCGAAGGCGACGCGATAGCCTTGCCTGTCCCAGGCCAGCGCCGAAACCGGCCCCTTGCCGCCGCGGCGCAACAGCACTTCCTTGGCGTCGGCGAAGCGCACCGCCAGTATCATGCCGTCATTGTAGCCGATGGCGACGATATCCTCTTCCGGATGGCAGGCGACGCAGGTCGCCATCGCGTCGCCGCGCGTACCGAGTTCCAGCGGCGCCTTGCCCATCGGCCCGTCCTTGCCCGAAAACGGCCAGACGATCGCCGCCTGCGCGCCCGAGGTCGCCAGCCACTTGCCCTTGGCCGACCACGACCAGCTCTTCACCTTGGCCGGATAGCCGGTCATGCGCATGTGCTTCATGTCATCCAGCCGCCAGCCGTGCAGCGCGTTTTCCTGCATCGTGGTGACGACGTATTTTCCGTCCGGCGAGAACATCACGCCCGTATGCGCGCCCTTCCACTCGAGATCGATCGGCTTTCCAGCCGTGCCGACCCAGAACAGCGTGCCGCCATTGTAGCGCGCGGTGGCGAGCCGCATTCCCTTCGGCGCGAAGGCCAGTCCCTCGATCGAGCGTTCCTCGGTGAATTCCTTCACCGTACCGTCATTCAGTTTCACGAAGGCCGTCTTGCCCGCCGCATAAGCCACGGCCCCTTGCGGCCCGGTCGCCAGCGCGGTCACCCATTTCTTCCCCGTCGAGCCGACGTCGCCCGCGTCGCCCTGCGCGTTCATCGCGCGCACCAGCCCGTCCTCGCCGCCGGTGATCAGCGCCTTGCCGTCCTGGCTCAGCGCCGCGCAGGTCAGCCCGTCATGCATCTGCAGGGCGACATGGCCGTGATCCAGCCGGTGCACCATGCCGTCGGCAAGCGCGTAGACGGGCACTTCGCCGATGAAGGTGGCGAAGAGGCAGAAACCGTCGAGATCGAGGGGGGCGACTGTCGGCATGATGTTCCGTATTCCGGTTTTGCTTTTTCCGTCCGCAGCACTTCCCCGGAAAGAATGTTCCCGTCAAGTTGCGATGCGGAGTCTCGGGCCAAACGACCCTCTTTCAATTCGGTCGCGATTGCCTAAGGTAGACCCGTTTTGAAAACCTTATTCGGGAGGGATCCTTGGCCCACAAATTCAAGATCGTAAGCCGGAAGAACGGCGAGTTCGCCGCGCAGTTCGTCTACAATTCCGAGATCATTTTCTGGTCGGAGAACTACGCGAGCAAGGCGAGCGCGCAGAATTGCATCGATTCACTGAAGAAGAACGCGCCTGGCGCCGCCGTCGCCGACCTGACCAAGGAAGAGGAAGGCAAGGGCTACCGCTTCGAGATCGCCGACTCCAAGGACGGTCAGACCTTCGTGCGCTTCGTCGCCTCGAACGGCGAGACGATGGTGCGCACGGAGACCTACACCTCCAAGTCGAGTTCGAAGAACGCGATCGAATCGCTCAAGAAGAACGGCCCCGGCGCCGAGGTCGTGGACGAGGCCTGATCCGGCCCCGTCCTTTCACCTGACAATCAGGCGGCGCACGCCGCGAAGGTGCGCTCCAGCTTTTCCCGGTCCAGTTCGCGGCCGATGAAGACGAGGCGGCTTTCGCGCGTCTCGCCGTCCTTCCAGTCGCGCTCGTGGTCGCCCTCGATGATCATGTGCACGCCCTGCACGACATAGCGCTGCTGCTCGTTCGGAAACGCGATGATGCCCTTCATCCGCAGGATGTTCGGGCCGTCGAGTTGCGTGATCTTCTGGATCCATGGCAGGAATTTCTGCGGGTCGACCTCGCCGCCGCGCAGCGACACCGACTGGATCGTCGTGCCGTGGATGCCGCCATGATCGTGATCGTGATGATGATCGTGGTCATGCCCGTGATGGTGATGGCCGTGCTCATGACCGTGGTCATGGTCGCAATCCGGCCCGCAGGCGTGGTCCGGATGGTCGTGTTCGAGGAAATGCGGATCGTTTTCCAGCGCCCGCTGCAGGTCGAACGCGCCGCGGTCGAGTATTTCCGAAAGCGCGATATTCGACCGTTCGGTGCGGTGGATGCGCGCGTGCGGATTGATCGCCCGGATCGTGTGCTCCAGCGTGTGCAGTTCCTCTTCCGACACCAGGTCGGTCTTGTTGAGCAGAACCACGTCGGCGAACGCGATCTGGTCTTCCGCCTCGCGCGAATCCTTCAGCCGCGCCGGCAGGAATTTCGCGTCGGCCAGCGCCACGACGGCGTCGAGCCGCGTCTTCGACCGCACGTCGTCGTCCATGAAGAAGGTCTGCGCCACAGGCGCCGGATCGGCGAGCCCGGTCGTCTCCACCACGATGGCGTCGAAGCGTCCTGGCCGCCGCATCAGCCCCTCGACGACACGCACCAGGTCGCCGCGCACCGTGCAGCAGATGCAGCCATTGTTCATCTCGTAGATTTCCTCGTCCGACTCGACGATCAGGTAGTTGTCGATGCCGATCTCGCCGAACTCGTTGACGATCACGGCATAACGCTTGCCGTGATCCTCGGTGAGAATGCGGTTGAGAAGCGTCGTCTTGCCGGAACCGAGATAGCCGGTCAGCACGGTGACGGGAATGGATTGCTCGTTCATGGTTGCCTCTCGCCGGGTCGCGCCCGGACAGGAATGGTTGTCAGTCCGCATATAGGGGATCGCGAGCCGCTTCGCCACTGGCCGCGTGCGCCTGCCCGTCTCCCAAAAACCGGTTGATCGCCGCCTTGATCGGTGTCAAAGCGGGCGGAGCCGATTTACCCGAAAAAAGTCAAAAGACCGGGAGAACCTGAATGCCGCTTTACAATGTCCGTCTCGAAATGGCCCGCGAACCGGGATTTCCGGATGGCAATCCGCGTCGCGGATATGCGCTCGTGCTGCCCCTTGGCGCGTCGATGAAGATCGATGCCGACGAGTGGAAAAAGCACCCCGAGACCTGCACGGTCGAGCGTTTCTGGGACGGCGAGACCACCGAGCTCGGTTATCTCGAGCGCCACCGCAAGGGCCAGTGGGTCTTCGACTACGACTTCGATTCCGACGATGACGAGGAAGCCGGTTTCCGCCTCGGCGAACACGCCTTCAACAAGGGCGAATATGTCTCGATCACCGGCCACGACGGCAAGATGCACACCTTCACCGTCGTCGCGGTCACACCCGCCCGCTAGGCCGGATTACGCTGTGGAATGCCTGGCGCCTCCGGGCGTCAGGCGATCACCTCGCCGATCAGGATGGCGGGCACGGTGTTGGTGAAGTTGCCCACATCGGACTGGACCGGACCCGCCTTCGACAGGGCCGCGGCCATCGTCTGCTGGTCTTCGAACACGAATGTCGCGACGGCGAAAAAGCCCGGCGGAACATCCGGACTGCCCGCAAGCCCCCTGGTGACGACCATCGACTGTATATGGTCTCCCATATGCTCGGCGACGAGCGTCATGTGGGTTTCGCGGTAATAGTCGTGGTTGAAAGCGGTCCCGTCCATGACCGGGTAGATCACTCGCATCGATACTGGCATCTGGTCCCCCTCCCGGGCGCTCCGCCCGACCATGCGCAAACTGGTGGATGCGCGACCTCGGTCAACGCAACCCGTCGGGTTTTCAGCTCGCTTTTTCCCGACCGGCCTTCAGCCGCCCGTCCGGAATCGGAAACACCCGGTCATAGGCGAGATTGAACGCGAAGGCATAGGCCACGTAGAAGACCGTCACGCTCGCATCGAGAAGGAAGGCCTGCAGCAGGCTGACATCGAGATACCAGGCGATCGGCGGCATCAGGATCGCGATCAATCCCGCCTCGAACGTCACGGCGTGGACGACACGCACGACGAATCCCTTGGCGACGCTGCCGGTGATCCGCTTCAGCGCGTGGTCGAAGCCGAGATTGAAGAAATAGGTCCACACCGTCGCGATCACCGCGCTGCCGACCGCGACGACGCCGCTGTCAGCCATCGGCAGGGCGAAAGCCCATGCCGCGAGCGGCGTGATCAGCACCAGCGCGATGATCTCGAACGAAAGTGCGTGGCGGATGCGGTCGCCTGTCGAGCGCATGGACGGTCAGGCCTCGAACCCCGGATGCTTCTCGACATCCTTCAGCAGTTCGGTCAGCCCCTCCACCGCGTGGTCGAGGATCAGGTTGCCGAGATCCGCCGAGGCGCGCGTCGCGTCGCCGACCGCGCCCGTCCTCGACAGGTCCGACATCTGCCAGCCGAAGGCATGCGGCCCGTAGGCGCGCAAATGCCGGTAGCTGCGGATGAAATCCGCTTGCCGCGAGGGAAAGTCCCGCGCTTGTTCCATATCCACCTTGTCCGGATGGATCGCCAGCATCACCGATGTCTCGATCAGCCCGCCATGGATGTCGAGATGCTTTTCGTCCGGGCTCATGACCCCCTCCGGCAGGCCGAAGCGGGTCCAGCTCGTCGCAACCGCCAGCATGCCGAAGCGCACGCGCAGCTCGGTCGCGACGATTGTCATCAGCGGCGAGTTGCCCCCATGCGCGTTCAGCATCACGAATTTGCGGATGCCGGAACGATACGCCTGTTCGCCCGTCCGCACCCAGCGTCGCACCGCCTGGTCCCAGTCGAGCGTCTGCGTGCCCGGCACATGCATGTGTTCCGGCGAATAGCCGACCGTCTCGACCGGCAGGAACACCACCGGCGCCGAATCGGGCAGCCGCACGATCAGCCGTTCGACGATCGCCTCGGCTATCAGGCTGTCGGTCTCGAACGGCAGATGCGGTCCGTGCTGCTCGGTCGCGCCGAGCGGCAGGACAGCGATCCACTTCGCCGCGTCGCCCGGCGCGGTTTCCTTCTCCGGCAGCGCCTCGATGCGCCGCCGCATCCGCTTGGCCTTGCTGTCGCTCGTCATGACGCCTCCGCGAACAGTCTGGCGATCGCGCCGTGCTCGTGGCGCAGTTTCTCGACGTCGACGCCCACCGGCATGCCGTCCCTGACCGTCCACCGTCCCTTGATCATCACGCGGTCGGCGCGATGCGCGCCGCACAGGACAAGCGCCGCCAGCGGATCGTGCGCGCCGGAAAACCTGAGTTCGTCCAGTGTGAACATCGCCAGGTCCGCCTGCTTGCCAACTGCAATCGCGCCGATGTCGTCGCGCCCGAGACAGGCGGCCGACCCGGAAGTCGCCCAGCGCAGCGCGTCGAAATGCGTCACCGTCGCATCGTAGCGGATGCGGTTGAGCATCAGCGCGTGGCGCACGCCCTCCATCAGGTTGGAACTGTCGTTTGAGGCCGATCCATCGACGCCGAGCCCGACCTTCACCCCCGCCGCCTCCAGCTCCCGTGTCCGGCACAGGCCGGAGGCCAGCACCGTGTTCGAGGTCGGGCAGTGGCTGACGCCGACGCCCGCCTTGCCGAGCCGCGCGATCTCGCCGTCGTCGAAATGGATGCCGTGCGCCAGCCAGGTCCTGTCCCCCAGCCAGCCGCAATCCTCCAGGTAGTCGACCGGCCGGCAGCCGAAGCGCTCGACGCAGAACGCGTCCTCGTCATGCGTCTCGGCCAGGTGCGTGTGCAGCGCGCAGCCGCATTTCGCCGCCAGCGCCGCGGTGTCGCGCATCAGGTCCCGCGTCACCGAAAAGGGCGAACAGGGCGCCAGCGCCACCTGCAGCATCGCGCCTTCCGACGCGTCGTGATATTTCCCGATAACCCGCTCGCAATCGGCAAGGATCGTGTCGGCGTCCTGCACCACCTCGTCGGGCGGCAGGCCGCCATCCTTCTTCGACAGGTTCATCGAGCCGCGGTTCAGCACCATGCGCATGCCGAGCGCGGTCGCCTCCTCCGCCTGGATGTCGAGCGCGTCCTCCAGCCCCGCCGGGTAGACGTAGTGATGGTCGGACGAGCAGGTTACGCCGGACATCATCAGTTCCGTCAGCGCCAGCCGGGTCGCCAGCCGCAGCGCATCCGGTCCGAGCCGCGCCCAGATCGGATAGAGCGCGGTCAACCAGTCGAACAGTTCCTTGTTGATCGCGGCCGGATGCGCCCGCGTCAGCGTCTGGTAGAAATGATGATGCGTGTTGATCAGCCCCGGCAGCACCACATGCCGCGACACATCGAGGATCTCGCACTTGACCGAAGGCGCGTCGCCCGACGGCACCAGCTCCGTGATTTTTCCGCGATCGACGACGATCCCGCCCGACGCGTCGGCGGCGAGGATGGCGAGCGGATTCTTCAGCCAGAGGGGCTTCGTGGGGATCATGGGCGCCGCGCTATTCTGTCGCCCCCATTCCTAAGGACTGCGCGGGCATCTGCCAAGGGCGGTAGCCGGATCGCATCATGCGGCGCGCGGAGGGGCGGCGCCGGCGGGCCCGCCACTCAGCACCGGCCGCAGCGCCGTAAGGTTCTCGCCGACGAAATCCCAGAACGCCGCGATCCTCGGCGTCTGCCGCAGGTCGCGATGGACGAGCAGGTACCAGGCAGTCGTCAGTTCCGGCACCGGCTCGAACAACTGGATCAGCCCGTGTTCCAGCCCGAGCACCACCGGCAGCGGCGCGATCCCGAGCCCGGCGCGAACCGCCTGCAAAAGCCCCGGAATGGAGTTGTTATGTGCAATGCTGCGCGCCTTGGGCGCGGCCTTGCGGAACCACACGGCGGCCCGGTGCTCCTTGAGCGGGCCGTCGAAGCCTACCACGATATGGCTGTCGAGTTCGCTCGGAGACGAAAGCCCACCGTGACGCTCGACATAGGATGCGCTCGCGAACAGCGCCCAGTGCGAATCCGCCAGTTTCCGGCCGATCAGCTCGTCGCCCGCCAGATCGCCGGCCCGGATCGCGATATCCGCCTCGCCCTTGGCGAGATCCATGAACCGGTCGCTCATCGCCAGTTCGACGGTTAGTGCCGGATAGCGTTCGCGAAACGTCTCCAGCAGGCCGGACCGGATAAGCCTGTCGACCAGCGCTTCCGGACAGGTCAGCCGGATCGGTCCGGCAAGTTCGCTCCCGTAGGCCGCTGCGCGCCGCCCGACGGCGAAGGCGGCGCGCTCCGCATCCTCGGCCAGCGGCAGCAGTTCCTCGCCGAGCGCGGTCAGACGATACCCCTGCGGATGGCGGTTGACGACGCGCTGGCCGAGACGCCGTTCGAACTCGACCAGTCGCCTCTGCACCGTCGACTGGCTGATTCCCATCGCCTTCGCCGCGGCGGTCGTGCTGCCGTGCCGCGCCACCGCGAGGAAGAATTTCAGGTCGTTCCAGTCGTACATCGCGCCTATGCATTCCTGCTTTCGCGTTACCCGCAATCGCGGCTGCCGCGGCCGCCCGGTCCATGGGACTGTCTCCCGGCCTGTCGCGGCGATCCTACACCAAACCGGGTCGCGCGTCCGAACAATGACCGACCGGAGGAAAAGACGATGAAC
>JBAQHA010000634.1:0-1906 GCA_049288075.1 Oricola sp. | reverse complement strand
GCGCGGGCCGCCACACGAGCAGCACGACGACGAGGCCGGCGGCGACGGCGAGCACGAAGACGAACGGCGCGTTCGCGCCGGTGCGGAAGAGGAGGCCACCGAGGATCGCGCCGCCCGCCATCGGCAGCCCCATCATCGTGTCGAAGAGGGCGTACCCCCACGGCGGCGGGAGTCGACCGAACGACCGGTTCACGACGCCCGTGGCCAGCATCCGGAAGCCGTCGTAGCTCCCGCAGAGGAACATCGCGAACCCCCAGAAGACCAGCGAGGGACCCGTGAGGAGCAGGAGAGTGCCGCACAGAAGGATGACGAGCACGACCACGGCTCCGATGCGCGCGCCGCGCAGGTCGGCGATGCGCCCGCAGAGAGGCGTGAGCAGTGCCGCGCCCAGGGCCGCCAGCGCCGCGAACACGCCGAGAGCGGCGTAGCCCTGCTCGTGCACCTTGGCCAGGTAGGGGGTGAGGAACGGCTGTCCCGCGTACACCGCGAGGAAGCCGATCAGGAAGAACAGGACGTAGCGCCGGAAGGGGCGGTTGCGCCGTACGTCGGCGATGCACCAGGGCGTGTCGGCGGCGCGGTAGGGCTGGTCGTGCACCAGGGACACCGCGAGCGACGAGAGCACGTACAGCCCCGCGCTCAGCCAGAACACCGCCGGCATGCCGTAGTGGGCGGCGAGGTAGCCGCCGGCAAGCGGCGCGACGACGAGGCCGGCGGGGTAGGCGCCGAAGACGAGGGTCAGGTTGCGGGCGACGCGGCCCGGCGCGCTGCGAAGACGGATGAAGGCCTTGAGGGTCGGGTTGTTGGCGTTGGAGATTCCGGTCAGCACAAGGCCGGGGATGAGCCACGGCCACGAGGGCGCCAGAGCGAACGACACCGCAGCCGGCACCATGAGCCACCACGTGGCGGCGATCACCGTCTTGAGCCGGCAGTGATCCGTGGCCCAGGCGCCGGGGATGTAGCCGAGAGCCATCGTCCCGAGCATCAGGGCGTTGAGCCAGCCGATGGTGAAGCGCGAGGCGCCGAGGTCGAGGGCGTACACGAAGAGCAGCTGGAGGTACATACCCACGCCGAGCCCGTACAGGGCGATGCCGGCCATGAGCAGCTTGAGGTCGCGGTCGAGGTGGGACACGGTCCTCCGGCGGGGGCGAGGTCGAGGGACACGGCGATTCTACGGTGCGGCCGGCGGCGCCGGCGACCGGCGGTCGTGACCTTCCCCTCGTGCTCGCGCCGGGGCATACTTATGCGCTCATGTGCCGTGCCCTGGAAGTGAGGCCACCG
Organism: Oricola sp.; assembly: GCA_049288075.1. GTDB lineage: Bacteria > Pseudomonadota > Alphaproteobacteria > Rhizobiales > Rhizobiaceae > Oricola. The sequence continues at coordinate 628 of JBAQHA010000634.1, read as the reverse complement.
TGGAGCTCCGCCGCATCGACCGCTTGCCGCCCTACGTGTTTAACGTCGTCAACGACCTGAAGATCGAGGCTCGCGGCCGTGGCGAGGACGTGATCGACCTCGGCATGGGCAACCCCGACCTGGCGACGCCCGCGCCGATCGTCGAAAAGCTCGCCGAAGCGGCGCGGAACGCGCGCAATCACCGCTACTCCGCCTCGCGCGGCATCACCAAGCTGCGTCACGCCCTGAGCGCGTGGTACGACCGGCGTCTCGCCGTGCCGGTGGACCCCGAGCGCGAGGTGCTCGTCACGATCGGCGCCAAGGAGGGCCTCGCCCACCTGATGTGGGTGCTCGTGCGCTCGGGAGACACGGCACTCGTGCCCGAGCCGTCGTACCCGATCCACCAGTTCGCCGCCGTCTTTGCCGGCGCCGACGTCACCAGCGTCCACCTCTCCCACGACACCGAGGACTTCTTCGCCGAGCTCGAGGAGGCCTATCATCGCACGTGGCCGCGGCCGCGGGTGATCCTCGTCAGCTTCCCTCACAACCCCACCGGGCACTGCGTCGACTTCGGCTTCTTCGAGCGGCTCGTGGCCTTCGCCCGCGCCCACGGCACGTTCGTCGTCCACGATTTCGCCTACGCCGAGAT
>JBAQHA010000633.1:0-1952 GCA_049288075.1 Oricola sp. | reverse complement strand
AGACGGCGCAGTTCGGCAACCTGTTATTCGCCGGCGCGAAGATCTCGAGCCTGCTCGACGATTACAAAGAAAAGTACAACATCCGGCTGTTCGAGAAGCTGATCGACTGGGGCTGGTTCTTCTTCATCACCCGGCCGATGTTCCACCTGATCGACTTCCTCTACAACATGATCGGCAATTTCGGCGTCGCGATCCTGGTCACCACGGTGATCGTGAAGGCGGTCTTCTTCCCACTCGCCAACATGTCCTACGCCTCGATGGCGCGGATGAAGGTCGTCCAGCCGAAGATGGCGGAGATCAAGGAGAAGTTCGGCGACGACCGGGAAAAGATGCAGAAGGCCATGATGGAGCTCTACAAGACCGAGAAGATCAATCCGGTCGCGGGCTGCTGGCCGATGCTGATCCAGATTCCGGTTTTCTTCGCGCTCTACAAGGTGATCTACATCACCATCGAAATGCGCCACGCGCCGTTCTTCGGCTGGATCCAGGACCTGTCGGCGCCCGATCCGTCGCATGTCCTGAACCTGTTCGGCCTGCTGCCCTACGATCCGTCAGCGATCCCGGTCGTCGGCGCGTTCCTCGCCATCGGCGTGTGGCCGCTGGTCATGGGCATCACGATGTTCCTGCAGATGCGCATGAACCCGACGCCGCCCGATCCGACGCAAGCCATGATCTTCAACTGGATGCCGTTGATATTCATGTTCATGCTGGCGAGCTTCCCGGCGGGCCTGGTCATCTACTGGGCCTGGAACAACACCCTGTCGATCATCCAGCAGGGCATCATCATGAAGCGCAACGGCGCCAGGATCGAGTTGTGGGACAATCTGAGAGGATTGCTCAGCCGGCGGAAGAAGAAAGCGGACGCCGCGAAGTAGCGCGCCCGCATGGCAAACGAACCGACCCAGGACAGCGGCGGCCCGCTGGCGAGTTTTCCCCTGCAGTGGGACTTCATCCGCGGCGTGCCGTCGATGCGATTCCTGCCGCCCGAGGGGCCGCCGGAAGTGGCTTTCGCAGGCCGGTCCAATGTCGGCAAGTCGTCGCTGATCAACGCGATCGTCGCCAAGAAGGGGCTGGCCCGCACGTCGAACACGCCGGGCCGCACGCAGGAACTGAACTTCTTCGTGCCGAGCGGCTATTCGGGCGAAGCCGGCGACATGCCGCCGCTCGCCATCATCGACATGCCCGGCTACGGCTTCGCCCAGGCGCCGAAGGCCCAGGTCGACCAGTGGACGAAGCTGGTCTTCGACTATCTGCGCGGACGGGTCACGCTGAAACGGGTCTATCTGCTGATCGACGCGCGCCACGGCGTGAAGAAGAACGACGAGGAGGTCATGGACCTGCTCGACCGCGCAGCCGTCTCCTACCAGGTCGTGCTGACGAAGATCGACAAGATCAAGGAAGCCGGCGTGCCGCGCATGCTGTCGGAAACGGCCGACCGCATCAAGAAGCGGCCGGCCGCCTATCCGGAAATCCTGTCGAGTTCATCCGAAAAGGGCATCGGCATCGAGGAATTGCGGGCGGCGATGCTCGTCGCCGCGCAATAGTGAGGGTCAGGCGGTTTCGCCGGGCCTGAAGACCAGCGCGACGCCGTTGATGCAATGGCGCTTGCCGGTCGGCGGCGGGCCGTCGTTGAAGACGTGGCCGAGATGACCGCCGCAGCGCCGGCAATGTTCCTCGGTGCGCGGATAGATCAGCTTGAAATCCGTCCGGTTGGCGACGGAATCCGGCAGGGCCTCGTAGAAGCTCGGCCAGCCGGTGCCGCTGTCGAATTTCGCCTTCGAGGAATAGAGCGGCAGATCGCAGGCGGCGCAATGGAAGACGCCTTCGCGATGCTCGTCATTGAGCGGGCTGGTGAACGGGCGTTCCGTCGCCTCCTTGCGCATGACCGCAAACTGCTGGTCGGTCAGGATCTTGCGCCATTCATCGTCGGTTTTCATGATCTCGAACTCACC
>JBAQHA010000632.1:0-4094 GCA_049288075.1 Oricola sp. | reverse complement strand
CGCCGCATTAGCGTTCTTCGCCATTGTCCCCTCCCGCCTGGATGATGGCCTTCTATCTGCGATTTGTAGCGTTACCATAACAAAGGCGATTCGCCACGCAGCACAATTCTTGCAGCCGGCGGGCGGTTTGCGACGGCGCGCGCTGTTGCGAGGCGGCGTGGCGCGGGATAGTGTCTGCACGATTCCCCGATATGGCGGCGATTTGGCATGGCTGAAAAACACCCTGACGATCGGGCACGCGAAGACGAGGCGCGGCGCGTCCTCGAACGCGCGGCTGTCGATTCGGAGGTGGTCGGCCAGTCGACGTTTGCGCGCACAGTCAATCGCGCGCGCTCCCATATGGCCGCCGACGACGCCGAAGCGAACGACCCGGTCGAGGTCTGGGGCCGGCGGACGGGGCGGCTGCTCTCCCTGATCGCCTTCATCGTGCTCGCCATCTGGCTGATCGGCTACCTCCGGCGATGAGCGAAGCGAAGTCTCCCGGACGGCCCGCTGTCGTCGTCATCTCGAGCCATGTCGCGCGCGGCTCGGTCGGCAACCGCGCTGCCGTCTTCGCACTGGAGGCGCTGGGCTTTCCGGTCTGGGCGGTGCCGACGGTGATACTGCCATGGCATCCGGGCCACGGACCGGCGCCGCGCATCGTGCCGGGCGGCGAGGATTTCGCCGCCTTCATGCGGGCGCTCGCCTCCTCGCCGCATCTCCCGGAAATCGGCGCGGTGCTGACCGGCTATCTCGGCGCGCCGGGACAGGCCGAGCCGGTCGCCGATTTTATTGCGGCGGTGCGCAAGGCAAACCCGGACGCGCTGCATGTCTGCGATCCGGTGGTGGGCGACCAGGGCGGGCTCTACGTGCCGGAACCGGTCGCGAAAGAAATCCGCGATCGGCTGTTTTCGAGCGCCGACATCGTGACGCCCAACCGGTTCGAGTTCGGCTGGCTGACCGGCACGGAGGCGGCCTCGAACGAGGAGATCCGTCGGATCGCCGGGGAGTTGTCGGCGAAGCATGTCATCGTCACGAGCGCGTATTCGCTGCTGATGGGCGGGACCGGCAACCTGCTGGTCAGCGACGGGCAGGCCCTCCTGGCCGAACATCGCCAGATCGACAATCCGCCGAACGGACCGGGCGACCTGACGGCGGCGCTGTTCCTGGCGCGACTGCTGATGGGCGCGGCGCCGCAAAAGGCGCTGCAGCTCGCCACGGCCTCGGTCTACGAACTCGTGGCGCGGGCCTGCAAGCGGGGCGCCGACGAACTGATGCTGGAAACCGACCAGTCGAGTCTTCTGCGGCCGATGGCGATGGTGCAGGTGCGCCAGCTCGGCGCGATGCCGTCGCCGCCGCGCCGGGCCTGACATTTGCTGCAGCGCAACAGCTTGAACCGGGCGCGCCATGGCGCTAATTCGGACGCATGACGACGTTTCCGCAAAAACTTCTGGACGGCTATCAGGGCTTCCTGCACTCGACCTATCGCAAGCGCTCCGACCACTATCGCGACCTTGCGGCCGCCGGCCAGCAGCCGGAAGCGCTGGTGATCGCCTGCTGCGACTCGCGCGCTGCGCCCGAGATCATCTTCGATTCCGGTCCGGGCGAAATCTTCGTGCTGCGCAATGTCGCCAATCTGGTGCCGCCCTACAACGCGGAGGGGCGCTACCGCTCCTCGGTCGCCTCGATCGAATTCGCGGTGGTCAGCCTCGGCGTGCGCCATATCGTCGTGATGGGGCACGGGCGCTGCGGCGGCGTGGCGGCGGCGCTCGACGACCGGCGCGAGACGCTCGATAAGGGCGACGCCATCGGACACTGGATCAGCCTGCTCGATCCGGCGATCGAAGAGGTGGCGCGGGGCGACGGGCAAGACCCGGTGCGCCACGTCCATATCGACCACCCCGAGGACGCGCATGTCCATCCCGGCCAGGATCCGCGCCAGACGGCGGTGGAATGCATGTCGGTGCGCAAATCGATCGAGAACCTGCGCACTTTTCCCTATGTGCGCGAGCGCGAGGCCGACGGGCGGCTGACGCTGCACGGCGCGTGGTTCGATATCTCGGAAGGCGTGCTGTGGGTCTACGATCCGGACAGCGCTCGGTTCGAGCCGGCGGTCGAGGCGCCGGGCCTCGCCGGACAAAGGTGAGAGGCCGGCGATGACCGTGATTGCCCGCGCCGGCATTCCGTCCTAGGAAGGCGTTGTCCGACGACTCGAACGGAAAGAGGAGCCGCCCTTGTCGCGCGTGCCTTTGCTGATCCTGCCCTTCATTCTCTACAACCTGGTCATCGCCGGTCTTGCCGGGTTTTCCGGCAGCGACCCGTTCGTGGCGCAGTTGTTCGCGGTGACGCTGATTTCCGGCGGCGTGTGGACGATGGATCTCGGCGAGGCGCTGGTCGCGGTCGGCCTGGTCTTCATGTTCTTCGAGATTCTGAAATCGACGCGAAGCTCGAACGCCTCGATCGTCGACCACCTGCTGTCGACCTTCGTCTTCATTGCCTTCCTGGTGGAGTTCCTGGTCATCGAGAAGGCGGGAACCTCGGTGTTCTTCCTCCTTATGATAATGTCGGCGATCGACCTGATGGCCGGTTTCTCGGTGACGATCCGGTCCGCCGGCCGCGACGTGTCGTTCAACTAGAGATTAATATCAACCAGCCGGTTTCGAGGGCCCTGGCCGATTCCGACCTTCCGGCGTCGTGCGCCATCGCGGCCATGCGGCGATGCTATGGCCGGCCGAAGGACATCGCGAGAACGATCTGCGCCGCTGCAAGCGCCGCATAGACGGCGGCCCAGGCGGGGCCCGCGGCGACCAGCAGCGACAGGCTGGCGGCGCCGAATACGCAGGCCTTGAAGGCGATGAGCGCGCCGCCCCGCAAACGCCGGGTCGATCTCGGCGCGGCGAAACGGGCCCACAGCAGCACGACCGCGATCACGGCGGCCGCCGGCGCGACCCAGCCCAGCAGGGGGTGATCGACGGCGGCGTGGACGCCCTGCGCGATCGCGATCAATGCGCCGATTTCGAGCAGGAGCGCCAGCATATCGTTGACGGGGCCGAGGAGCGGAACGGCCGTCAACCGGCGTCGGCGGTGAAGCCGGCCGTCTCGACGCCGGCGATGGCGCAGGCTTCGTCATTATCGGAGGTGTCGCCGGTGACGCCGACCGCTCCGACGATCTTGCCTTCGTCCCTGACCAGCACGCCGCCGGGCACGGCGACAATGCGGCCACCGGAAACCGACGAGAGGTTCTCGATGAAATGCGGCCGGTTCTGCGCCTGGGCATTGAGCCAGCGGCCGCCGACGCCCATCGCCAGGCAGCCCCAGGCTTTGCCCGCGGCGATTTCATAGCGCATGAATGACGATTCGTCGGAACGCTGGAACGCGATCAGGTGACCGCCGGCGTCGAGCACCGCAACCGAGAGCGGTTTCAGTCCCAATTTCTTACCATTCGAGAAGGTTGCCTCAATGATTTCATTGGCTTTGGCGAGTGAAAGAATTGACATCGAAGAATCTCTCCTGCGTTTTTGACCCATGCCGTCGGGCCTTAGGTTGGCGTGTTAGCACGAAGCGACGGAACATGGGGCGCAAACAGTTTTTCCGTGGGGTACCAAATCCTTGGCGCGCAATTTCCAGCTTCCGGGCCGTTCGCCGGTCATTGCCGAAAACGGCCTCGTCGCCACGTCGCATCCGCTCGCCTCGGTCACGGCGCTCGATGTCCTGAAAATGGGCGGCAATGCGGTTGACGCAGCCGTCGCCGCGGCGGCGACGCTGGCCGTGGTCGAACCGCAGATGACCGGCATCGGCGGCGACTGTTTCGCCATCGTCTGCCGGCCCGACGGCACGGTGACCGGCGTCGACGGCGCGGGACGGGCCGCCGCGGGCGCCCATGCCGATTGGTACGCCCAAAACGGATTCACCGAAATCCCGGAGCATTCCGCCCACGCGGTGACGGTGCCGGGGGCGGTGCGCGGCTGGGAGACGCTGCTCGTCGTTCACGGCACGATGGGCTTCAACCGGTTGTTCACGGACGCGATCCGCTACGCCGAGGACGGATATGCGGTCGCGCCGCGCGTCGCCTACGACTGGGCGAAGCAGGTATCGACACTGGCGCAGGACGAGGG
>JBAQHA010000631.1:0-6749 GCA_049288075.1 Oricola sp. | reverse complement strand
GTCTACGACAACATCAAAAAGGTCATCTCCTGGACGCTGCCGACCAGCACCGGCGAAGCGATGACGATCATCGTCGCGCTGCTGTTCGGGATGACGCTTCCGGTCACGCCGATCCAGATCCTGTGGGTCAATCTCATCACGGCGATCACGCTCGGCATCGCGCTGGCATTCGAGCCGACCGAGGAGAACACGATGCGGCGGCCGCCGCGCCCGCGCAACGCGCCGCTTTTGACCGGGACGCTGGCCTGGCACATCGTGCTGGTGTCGGTCCTGTTTCTCGGCGGCGTATTCGCCATCTTCTCCTATGCGGTCGACCGCGGCTACTCCATAGGTCTCGCCCGGACGATGGCGGTCAACACGCTAGTCGTCATGGAGATCTTCCATCTCTTCTTCATCCGCAACATCTACGGCACGTCGCTCACCTGGAAGGCGGTGCGGGCGACGCCCGTGGTCTGGGCCACCGTGATCGCGGTGACGGCCGCGCAATTCGCGGTCACCTATCTGCCGCCGCTGCAGCGCGTCTTCGCGACCGAGGCGGTGCCGCTTTTCGACGGCATGCTGGTCGTCGGCGTCGGCGTCCTGCTGTTCGCCATCATCGAGGTGGAGAAGCAGATGCGGCTGGCTTTCGCGGCACGGACGAGGTAGCGCCGCATTTCGCTGCGAGGATCGCGATCATGGCCGGCAAAGCGAACAAGACACGGGCGACCGGCGAGAGCGTGACGGATTTCCTCGCATCGGTACAGCCGGACCGCAGGCGCGCCGACGCCCTCGTTCTCGACGCGCTGTTCCGGCGCGTCACCGGCTGGCAGCCGCGCATGTGGGGGCCGTCGATCGTCGGCTACGGCGAATACCATTACGTCTACGAAAGCGGCCGCCAGGGCGACTTTCTCGCCACCGGCTTCAGTCCGCGCAAGGCCGCCCTGGTCGTCTACATCATGCCCGGCTATGCCGATTTCGGCCATCTTCTGGACAGGCTCGGCCGGCGCCGGCTCGGCAAGTCCTGCCTCTATGTCAACAGCCTGGCCGATATCGACCTCTCCGTCCTGGAGGAGCTGGTCCGCGCCGGACTGGACCGTCTCGAGACCTACTGGACCGTCCGGCCGTCCTGAACGGCCGGCACGTCCGCCGGCCGGCGCGAGACCAGGAAAGCGACGGCGATCAGCCCTGCGGCGACGGCGAAGGCGAGTTGCATCCCGCCGGCGATCGCGCCGGGCGCCGCCTTTTCGATCTCGCCTGTCCCTGCCCCGAACGAGAACACCGCGCCCATCGCCGAAGCCCCGGCGATCAGGCCGAGATTGCGCGACAGGTTGAGAAGTCCCGAAAGCGTGCCGCGCTGGCCCGCCTGCCCGCCCGCCATGACCGCCGTGTTGTTGGCCGCCTGGAACAGCTGGTATCCCGGCGTCAGCACGGCGATGGCGACGATGTAGCCCGCAACCCCGATCAGTTCCGGCAGCACCGTCAGCGCGAAGGAGCCCGCCCCCAGCGCGATCAGCCCGATCGCCAGCACGCTGCGCGGCCCGCGCGCGTCGACCAGCCGGCCCGAGGGCACGCCGCTGAAGATCGAGATCACGGGACCCGCCGTCATGACGAGGCCGACCATCGCTTCCGGCAATCCCAGCGCCAGCCCGAGATAGAACGGCCCGACGATCAGCGTCGTCATCATCACCGCCGCCACCAGCAGGTTGGCGATCAGGCTTCCCGCGAGGTCGCGGTCACGCAGAACCGCGAACGAGATCGCAGGGGTCGCCGCCTTCGACTTGTCTGCCGGCAGATACCGCAGCGCCATTCCCGACGCCGCCAGCCCGACCGGGACGAGCACGAGGAACACTGCCCGCCAGTCCAGCGCCGCGATCAGGAAGCCGCCGAGCGACGGCCCGAGCGCCGTGCCGACGGCCGACATCGTGCCGAGCAGGCCCATCGCCCGGCCGATCCGGTCCGGCGCGGCCGCCTCGCGCACCAGCGCGATCGTCAGCGTCATCAGGAACGCCGCAGCGAAACCCTGGACGGACCGCGCCGCGACAAGCGTCCAGATTCCGGCGGATAGTCCGCAGAAGGCCGAGGCCGCCGCATAGAGGCCGAGACCGGCCAGCAGCATCCGCCGGTGCCCGAACCGATCGCCGAGCCGGCCCGCGAGGATGGCCGAGACCGTCAGGCTGGCGAGATAGGCGACGACGACCAGTTGCACTTGCGCAAAAGGCGCGTCGAACGCCGCCGAAAGCGCCGGCAGCGCGATATTGGCGATACTCGTGCCGAGCGACGCCAGCAGCATCGCCAGCGAAAGCGCGACCATCGCGCCCCGCTTCGCCTCGGTTTTCGTTGAAGAATCTGCCTGTTCCATTTATCCGCACTCCTTGTCAGAATTGGCGCGGACAGGACCATACGAATTCAAGTCGACTTGAGGTCAAGCATGAAATTGCTGGATATTGGAGAAGTCTCGGAGAAGGTTGGCGTGCCCGCGTCGACGCTGCGCTATTACGACGAGATCGGGCTGATTTCCTCGATCGCGCGCCACGGTCTTAGACGGCAGTTCCCGCCGGACGTCCTGCTGCAGCTCAAGCTCATCGCGATGGGCAAGACGGCCGGGTTCTCGCTCGACGAGATCGCCCGGATGTTCGCCCCGAACGGGCAACCGGACCTGCCGCGCGACGAACTGCACCGGCGCGCCGACGACCTCGACCGCCAGATCCGCGAACTGACCACCCTGCGCGACACGCTGCGCCACGTCGCCGATTGCAAGGCGCCGACGCATATGGAGTGCCCGACCTTCCGCCGCATCGTCGAACTCGCCGGCCGGCGCGGCGGCAAGGCGCGGAAGCGGCGCGTGCCTCTGGAAGGTGGTTCGCGGTGAAGGCGCTTCGGCCTCAGACCATCAACTGCCCGCCATTCACCTCGATGATCTGGCCGATCATGTAGCCCGACAGCATGTCGGAGGCGAGGAACAGGTAGGCGCCGACGCAATCCTCGGCGACGCCGTGCCGCCCTTGCGGGATCATCGCCTTCATGGCGTCCAGCTGCGCCTGGGTGGAATAACGTTCGTGGAACGGCGTCAGGATCACGCCGGGCGACACCGCGTTGACGCGGATGCCGTAAGCGATCAGTTCCTTCGCCATGCCGCGCGTCACGTTGGAGACGAAGGCCTTCGACGAGCCGTAGAGCCCCGCCCCGCCGCTCGCGCCGTTGCGCGCGGCGATCGAGGACGTGTTGATGACGAAGCCGCCCTTCTCCTTCATGAAGGGGATAGCCGCCTTCGTCGCGGTGACGACCGAGCGGGCGTTCAGGTCCATGATTTCGTCATAGTCGGAGTCGGTCGCGTCGGCATAGGCGACGCGCTTGACCATGCCGCCCGCATTGTTGATCAGACCGTCGAGACCGCCGAGAATGCCGGCCGCTTCCTCGACCGCCATGCGCACCGCATCGGAGTTGGAGAAATCCGCCCGCACCAGCGCCGCGGATCCGCCCGCCGCCTCGATCTCGACCTTGAGCTTCGTTGCCGCCTCGGCGCTCGAATGGTAGTGGATGCCGACCCGGCAGCCCTGCGCCGCGAAGGCCTTCGCGCAGGCCGCGCCGATGCCGGTCGACGCGCCGGTGATCAGCACTTTCCTGCCGGCGAGATCGGGAATTTTCAGGCCGGTGAAATCCATCGCGCGCTCCTCTCGCGTTTTACGTCCGCACAGGGACCGGCGGACACTAACGTCCCGGCCGCCGCGCGGACAAGTGCGCGGCAGGATTTCGCCGTCTTTGCCGGACACGGCGGCGCTGCTACCCTTCTCCGCGTATGAGCGAAAGGAGCGATCGCCATGATCGAGGGTTCCTGCCACTGCGGCGCGGTCCACTGGACCTTCAACGGCATGCCGGACGGGGCAACCGCCTGCAACTGCACGGTCTGCCGCCGTTACGGCGTCCTCTGGGCATATGACTATGAGGACGAGGGCATCCGCGTTTCCGGACCGACGACGGCCTATGCCTGGGGCGAGCGTTCGATCGGCTTCCACTTCTGCCCGGCCTGCGGCTGCGTCGCCTGCTGGCGCGCGATGAGACATCGCGAAGACGGCCGCCGCCGCATCGCCGTCAATCTTCGACTCGCCGACCCCGATATCGTCGGCCCGATCCCCATCGACCGCTTCGACGGGTTGAATTCCTTCGACGACCTGCCGCGCGACGGCCGCTGCGTTTCGGACATGTGGTTCTAGCGGCTGTCCGGACGCGAATAAGCCACAATCCGGTTCCATTATGTTCTTGTGCGCTTTCTCATGCGCGCATTGCCGCGTCTACAGGATGGATGCGGTGGTATTTTTCCCCTCCTGCGCAGGCACCAGCGGTTTTGAGCGGTGCGCCTTTTCCGCGGAAAAGCTCTTCCGCCACGCAGGATCACCCGATGCAGACACGCACCCTTCGCACGACAGCTTGCTTTCGCCATCCGTTCTCTCTGACCGGCCTCGACGACAATCAGCCGGCCGGCGAATACGACATCGACGAGGATGAGCAGATCGTCGAGGGACTGTCATGGATCGCCTGGCGCCGCGTCGCCACCTTCATCCACCTGCCAGCCAGGCGCGAAGGCGCCGGCAGCCGCCAGATGGTGGGGATAGACCGCGCCGAACTCGATGCCGCCCTGGAACTGGACGGGCAACACCGCGCCAACTCAGGCAACACCACTCGATAACTCTCTCGAATCCCGAAAGGATCGACCATGGCCAAGAATCAGAAACACAGCAACAAGGAAGCCCGCAAACCCAAGCAGGACAAGAAGCCGAAGGAAGCAGTATCGGCCACCGGCATGGCGCCGCTGAAGATCGGCAGTACCGGCGGGTTTGCCCCCAGGAAGAAATAGCCGTGCAGATTTCGGGCTGGCGCGCATGGGACAACGGGGAGCGGATGAGGATCGTAATAGAGTACTGCCGCATCCGCCGCCTGGACGGCGTGCTTGCCGTTGTCGATCGGGTCTGCTGCGACGCCGTCAACATGGCGTCCGCGAGAAGCATCGCGCTCGTGCTCGCCGAGTCGCGCACCATGCCGCAAACGCCCGATCTGGTGCGGGTTCTCGATGCCGAGGGAACCGAATTCTTCCGCGAAGCGATCGAGCCGCCCGCGGCGCCGGGGTTGTTCGGCCGGCTGGATTACGCGGCCGGGGATTCCGGAGAATAGCGCTCCGCCGGCGGGCCGGAGCCGGAAATATCGCTGAATAGATTTGTCAAAGGATATTGCACAATGACGTTAGCCTTCCCCAACAGGAGCCGGGATTACGACGATACGCGCCAACAGGTTCGCTTCGTGGGATACGAAGGCATGTTCGCGATTCCGTTCCGGGTCGACGCCGACGCGATCGTCGACGGCGCGCCCCAGGGGCCGGATGACGAGGCTGTGTGTCTCGCCGCATTCGACCGCAAGCGCGCCGCCATCGAGAGCGTCGCGTCGGAGGTCTATTCCAACAGCCGGAAGGCTGTTTACGTGCTAACCTCGGCGGACTTCCGTTAGAGCGCTCCCATGCTTGTCAGATTCGGGTACGACATCACTGTCCATTGCGAGCAGCCCACGCCGATGGTCTGCCTCATGGAGGTCCGGCCCGAGCGCCGCGGCGACCTTGTGGCGCCGGAACAGCTGGTCACGACGCCCGCCGTCGCGACGCACACCTATGTCGACATCTTCGGCAATTTCTGCCGTCGCTTCACGGCGCCGCCGGGCGATTTCTCCATCTGGGCGGACGCCACGGTTATCGACTCCGGCGACCCCGACCCCGTCCTTCCGGACCTGGCCGAAATCGCGATTCCGGACCTTCCCGACGAGTGCCTCGCCTTTCTCGTCGGCAGCCGCTACTGCGAGACCGACCAGTTGAGCCAGATCGCCTGGGACCTGTTCGAAAAGGTCGCGCCCGGCTGGAGCCGGGTCCAGGCGATCTGCGATTTCGTGCACGGCCACCTGTCGTTCGACTACATGAAGGCGCGCGCCACCCGCACGGCGCTCGAGGCCTATGACGAGCGCGTCGGCGTCTGCCGCGACTACGCCCACCTCGCCATCACGCTTTGCCGCTGCATGAACATCCCGGCGCGCTATGTAAACGGCCATCTGGGCGATATCGGCGTTCCGATCCTCGACCCGATGGATTTCTCCGCCTGGATGGAAGTGTATCTCGGCGGCCAGTGGGTCACCTTCGACCCGCGCAACAACAGGCCCCGCATCGGCCGCATCGTCGTCGCCCGCGGCCGCGACGCCGCGGACGTGCCGCTGATCAACTCCTTCGGCCCGCACATCCTGAAGAACTTCCGCGTCTGGACCTACGACGTCACCGACATGCCGCCCGCCTGAGCGGGCGCCCCCTGACGCTCACCCCCGCACCCTCTCCCCCGACGGATCGAACGGCGGCTTGATGGCGATCCGCGCCGCGCGGCCGCACACGCACGGGCGTCGCGGTGAATATCTTTCGAAAAGTACTTTGTGCCTTGAAGCTGTCTTAACGGTTCTAATCAATAACGGAGCCGGCAACGGGGATCATGCAGATGCGTGTGAAGTTCTTTTTCATCTACCTGACCTCTCTTATGTTTTTTGCGGTTTTGGCGGTCGCGGCGCTTCTGTTTCCGGTACTTTTTCTCATTTCCGCCTTCTCGATTGTCGGGTTGCCGGTCGCTTTTCTCCTCCTTGCCGCACCGTTTCTTTTTCTTTTTATTCTTGGAACCGGATTCTTTATCCTTGTGTTCGGTGTAAACTGGCGATCCCTGTTGGTCGCCACGGCGATAACGCTGGCGCTTCTGGCC
>JBAQHA010000630.1:0-3411 GCA_049288075.1 Oricola sp. | reverse complement strand
CTCGAATCGCTCGGCAGCGAACTCGGGATATCCAAGGAACGCGTGCGCCAGATCGAGAACCGGGCGCTGGAGAAGTTGCGCGGCGCGCTGGTACGCGGCAATCCCGACATGGCGGCGATGCACCACGTCTGAGAGGATTCTCAGGTGTCGGTCACGATCTTGTAGCCACGTCCCGGCACGATCGCTTCGCCCGGCTGCAATCCGTTCAGGACCCGGAACAATTCAAGCGACCGCGTGACTCCGCGCATCCGGGCGGCCAGCGTCCGGTCGTTTTCTCCGAACTGCGCCTTCACCACGCGCAGGGCGAGTGGCTTTAGCGTGTCGCGCTCGGCAGGCGTCAGGCGGCGGAACGAGTTGCGTACCGTTGCGGCGAGCGTCTCCAGACCGGGCGCTCCGCGCGGCATCGCCGTCAGGATCCGGTAGACAGACTGGCCGGTCCGCACCACCGTGATGTCGAAATCCCAGATATCTGCGGTTGCCCGCGCCGAAACCGCCGGCATGCCATTGACCGTCAGCGAGCGGATCGTCGTCGTGTCAAGACCTTCCACCCAGCCGGACGCGACATAGGTTTCCAGCGATTGGCCGGCCGGCACGTCGACGCCGTCGAAACGGATCGCCGCGTTGTCGGACGCGCGCGCGCCGAGCACAGCCTCTGTGCGGTTGTCGATCTCGAAGCCTTCCGGGAAGGTGAACGAGATGCCGAGGCCGATATGCGCGTAGGTCTGGCCCCGCACATAGCCTTCCTCGGCGGTATCGCCGAACAGCATGCCGTCGAGCCCCGCGAGATAGCCCTCGTGATCGCGCTCGCCCTTTCCGGGCGAGCCGAACTTGCGCGCGTGGCCGATGGCGAGTTCGATGCGCTGTGGCGTCGAGGGGTGGGTCGCGAGGAAATCGAGGCTGGTGTCCTCCTCGCCCGAGGCGCTGCGAAAATCCGTATAGGCCGCCATGGTCTTCTGGAAATCGGCCGCCGCATAAGGGTCGAAGCCCGCCTCGCCGATCGCCGCGATGCCGATGGCGTCGGCCTGCAGTTCCTGGTTGCGAGAGAATTGCGCCAGCCGGAGCTTGCCGCGCACCAGCGCCCGCCGTCCGGCGTCCTTGTCGGAGAGCACGTCGGACACGACGCGGCTGGCAAGCTCCACCTCGGCTTCCTTCTCCTGGCGCAGCACGCCGTGATTGGCTGTCACATGTCCCATCTCATGCGCGATCACCGCGGCCAGTTCCGCCGTGTCGTTGGCCAGCGCCAGCAGGCCGCGCGTGATGTAGAGATAGCCGCCCGGCAGCGCGAAGGCGTTGACGTTCGGCGAATTGAGGATGGTGATCTGGTAGACTTGCGTCGGATTGTCCGACACCGTCACCAGCTTGCCGACGATGCCCGCCACCATGCGTTCGAGGTTGGGATTGGAATATTCCCCGCCATAGGTGGCGAGAATCTTCGGATGCTGCGCCGCGCCGACCTTCGCCAAACGTCCCGAGCGCACATTGTCCGCGATGACCGGGCTCGAGGAAGGCTTCAGCGATGGATCGCCAACGAGATCGCCGAAGTTTTGGCACGCACCGACCATCAGCGGCAGCGCGAGCGCGGCAACCATCAGCCGCACGCGGGGCGTCCGGGCATCCCGGCGGTCCGTTGCCGCCGCCATCGTGAACAACCTGCGCATCATACAGAGATAGGTGTCCGGCGTTCGAATCGGTAGGGACTGCCCCCGGGTCCCGTCCATGGGCTTACAGGCAACATCGCGTTGGCCACAACCCCTTTGCGCAAGGACATTTCCGGAGACGATCGTCACGAGCCATCGCATGCCAGCCAATTTTGACCAAACCGCGTCCGCGCAAATGCTCATTCGCCGTCGGACGACCCGAGATAATCGCGGATCGCCGCATGCCTCGAGTCCGGATCGAGCGCCTCCGACGTCGGCCCGGCGGCCAGCACCGTGCCCCCGGCGACGAACACCGTGCGCGGCGCGATCCGGCGCGCGTCCGACGGGAAATGCGTCACCATGATCGTCGTCATCGCCCGCTCCTCCTGTATCGCGGCGACGAGATCCAGCATGTCGGCCCTGAGCGCCGGCCCGAGCGAGGCGAAAGCCTCGTCCAGCAGCAGCACGGGTTTTCGCCGCACGATCACCCGGGCAAGCGTGACGCGCTGGCGTTCACCGCCCGACAATTGCGTGGGGCGCCGTTCGCCATATCCGGCAAGTCCGACGGAAGCGAGCGCGTCTTCCGCCTCCTCGCGTTCCGCCGCCGTCAGCCTGAGCGACGGCTTGAGCCCGAGGGCGACATTGTCGACGACGCTCAGGTGGGCGAACAGGTTGTTCTCCTGGAAGACCATCGAGACCGGCCGGTCCGACACAGGCACATGCGTCATGTCCTGCTCCCCGAACAGGATCGCCCCCGTCTGCGGCGTATCGAAACCGGCGATGAGGTTGAGCAGCGTCGACTTGCCCGATCCGCTCGGGCCGACAAGCGCCGTGATCTCGCCTGCGGAAAACCCGCAATCGAAGCGCATTTCGGGCGCGTCGGGGCGATAGCGGAATCGCACGTCCTCGCAGAAGATCGCGACAGGTTTGCCATTCACGATGCACTTTCCTTTTTCGTTTTCGACGGCGCGGCGCCGCGGTCGGCAATCATCATCAGCGCCATGGTCAGCGCGCACAGGATCAGCGCGAGGCCGGCCGCGTCCTGCGTCCGGTAGGACCCCATCCGCTGCAGGATCAGATAGGGCAGCGTCTGCACCTCCTGCGAGCCGAAGATCGCGATGACGCCGAGATCGCCGAGCGACAGGGCCATCGAGAAGGCGAAGGCGAGCAGGATCGACCGGCGCGTCAACGGCCAAGTCACCAGCCGGAATCGGACGAGACCGGAGAGCCCGAGTTGCAGGCAAAGCCTGTCGTATCGTTCGGCCGCACTTGTCGCCGCCGGCAGGATCAGCCGGATCGCGAAGGGCACCGCCATCGCGGCGTTGATCGTCACGACCATGGCGGGCGCGGCGGCATAGGCGTCTGAAACCCGGCGGATCGCGACGAACCAGCCCGCCGCGACGACGACCGGCGGCACGACGAGAATCAGGCTCGACGCTTCGCCGAACAGTTTCTCGATTGCGCTCCGTTCGCCCTGGAACCGCCGCTTCGCCGCGGCCCGCGCGATACCCGTCGCCAGCATCAGCGCCAGCGCGACGGCAAGGCATGCCGCAAGCGAGCCGAGAATCAGGCTGGTGGCGAGCGCTCGCTGGAAACCGGCTTGCATGACGAGACGCGCCAGATCGGCCGACGCGCCGCGCCAGACGATCATCGCGAAAGGCGCGAACACGAATAGCGTGCCGATTACGATCGTCGTGGTGGCAATACCGACGCCGAAAACCGAACGGCGGACCGGAAACGGACGGAGGGTGCCGACCGTCAGTCCCGCCGACAC
>JBAQHA010000629.1:0-3078 GCA_049288075.1 Oricola sp. | reverse complement strand
ACACCACGATGACGCTGGCCAGCTTGTCCGATCCGTAGATGCGGCCGACTACGGTCGGCAATGTCCCGAAAACCAGAATCGTCGAGGAAACGATCGAGTATTCGCTTGGCGCGATTTGCAGCGCGATGAAGGCGTAGAAGCCGATCTGCGTTGTCGCCGCTGCGGTGAGCCAGATGTACCGGCCCTCCCACATCGTCGCCCAGCGCACCCGGCTTTCGATGTCCAGATGCGCGGCGTTCGGTTCGTCGGCGTGATAGGCTTCGGCCTGGCGCAAGCGCACCATGGCGGTCGTCAGCATGGCGATCAGCAGGATCAGATAGATCGAATGCCCGGTATCGAGCCAGGCAGCGCCGATCACGACGGCCTGCAGGCCGGCGCCGACGACGAGCGAACGCGAATCCGCGAAGAAGGTGTCGACGAAAGACGTATACACCTCGGCCGTAATCGCTTTGGACGTGGCTTGCTTCAAAGGATTCCTCGATACCCTGAACGAGCCGGAACCGTACCAGTACGCGCTTAAGGAAGGGTTTAGTGGTTGGTGGAAATTGCAACTGCGGCGCTATTTGGCACACATCGCCTCGCGCGGGCGAGTGGGCACGCATGGCCCATGCGAAATATCCCGCGAGGATCGTCCCACGCCGGCGTGATCCGTCGCGCCGGCAACCCCCCGGGTCCGGTCAGATCTTCGACTGGAACGGCTGGTTGCCTTCGGCGCGGCGCGCCATCGCCGCGCCGATGCTGTCCACCCGCACATGGCCGTAGCCGGCGATCCCTTCCGGCCACGCCGCCAGGCGGATCGCCGCGTCGAGGCTCTTGTCGTCGGCGGTCGCCGCGATACGGTCGATATCCGCCTCGTAGAGCGTCAGCGTTTCCTGCTCGAGCCGTCGGTCGGGATGGCGCGCGAACAGGTTGAGAGGCGAAAACCGTAGCAGTTTCAATCGTGAAAGCACCGCGAACCCGTTCATCATCCATGGCCCGAACACCGTTTTCTTCGGGTTTCCGCGCGCGTCCTTGGCGCCGAGGACCGGTGGCGCGAGATGGAATTCGAGCCTCTTCCAGGTCGAGAATTCGCTCTCCAGCTGGCGCCGGAAATCCGGTAGCGTGTAGAGCCGCGCCACCTCGAATTCGTCCTTGATCGCCATCAGCTTGAACAGCTGTTTCGCTGCCGTCGCCGTCAGGTCGCCCGGTTTGCCGGCGATCTCGCTTTCGCGCGCCGCGACCGCCGCGATCCGGTCGGCATAGCGCTTCGCATAGGCGCGATTGTGGTATCCGGTGAGGAAATCCGTCCGCATCGCGATCGTTTCGTCGAGCGTTTCGGCCCGCTTCGCGCCCGCGCGAGTGCTTTTTTTCTCGATCAGGTCGGCAATCGCGGCCGGATCGTGCGCCGCGCGCCGGCCCCAGCGGAAAGCGCCGATATTCATCTCCACGGCCTGGCCGTTCAGCCTGACTGCCTGCTCGATCGCCTCGCAGGTGACCGGCAGGCCGCCCTTTTGCGCCGCGAAACCCAGCATGAACATGTTGCCGGCGATCGAGTTGGCGAAAATCGCTTCGGCCGCCCGCGCCGCGTTGACCAGATGCAGCCGCTTCGCCCCCGCCGCCTTGCGCAGCGCCGAAACGAGCGCCTCCATCGGCAGCTTGTAATCGCGATGGCGCGCGAAGTCGCCCGGCATCACTTCCGCCTGGTTGACGACGACCAGCGTGTCGTCCTTGCGGATTGTGCCAAGCACCTTGCGATTGCCCGAAACGACAATGTCGCCGCCCAGCACCATGTCCGCCTTGCCCGGCGACACGCGGATCGACGACACCGCTTCGGGCGTCCGGCCGATGCGCATGTGGGTGAATACCGCGCCGCCCTTCTGGGCGAGGCCTGCCATGTCGATGATGCCGACGCCCTTGCCTTCCAGGTGCGCCGCCATCCCGAGGACCGCGCCGATCGTCACCACGCCGGTGCCGCCGATGCCGTCGATGACGCCCGCCCATTCCTGCCGGTCGCCATCGAGCGCGAACACTTGCGCATCCGGCACGCCCTCCAGCGGATCGGCCTTCTGCTTCATCGGCTCGGGCTTCTTCAGTTTCGCCCCGTGCACCGTCACGAAGGACGGGCAGAAGCCCTTTATGCAGGAGAAATCCTTGTTGCAGCTCGACTGGTCGATGCGCCGCTTGCGACCGAACTCGGTCTCGACGGGCTGGATCGCCACGCAGTTCGACTGCACGCCGCAATCGCCGCAACCCTCGCAGACCAGTTCGTTGATCAGTACCCGCTTGTCCGGGTCGGGGAAGGTGCCGCGCTTGCGCCGCCGCCGCTTTTCGGCGGCGCAGGTCTGGTCGTAGAGCAGCACCGTGACGCCCGGAACCGTCTGCAGCTCGCGCTGAACCGCATCGAGGTCGTCGCGATGGTGGATCGTGGCGCCGGCCGGGAAGTTGGCGTGGCCGGCATACTTGTCGGGCTCGTCGGTGACGACGGCGATGCGCTCGACGCCTTCCGCCCGCACCTGCCGGGCGATCTCGTCGACGGTGAGGTCCCCCTCGACATGCTGGCCGCCGGTCATCGCCACCGCGTCGTTGAACAGGATCTTGTAGGTGATGTTCACCTTGGACGACAGCGCGAAGCGGATCGCCAGCGATCCGGAATGGTTATAGGTGCCGTCGCCGAGATTCTGGAAGATGTGGTCGCGTTTCGAGAACGGCGCCTCGCCGACCCAGTTGGCGCCCTCGCCGCCCATTTGGGTGAAGCCCTCGGTGTCGCGCTCCATCCAGATCGCCATGAAATGGCAGCCTATGCCCGCGGATGCGCGCGCCCCTTCCGGCACGCGTGTCGAGGTGTTGTGCGGGCAGCCCGGACAGAAGGTCGGCATGCGCACACCGGCGTCACTGAGACCGGAATAGGCTTTCTGCAGCTTGCGGACATGCGCGACGCGAGCCCTGATTTCCTCGCTGTCGCCGCAGATCGCCAGCACCCGCTCGCCCACCGCGACCGCGATGTCGTTCGGGTCGAGCGCGCCCATGATCGGGAACAGGTCGCGGTTCTCTTCGTTTCGCTTGCCGATAACAACCGGCCGGTTGGCCATGCCGTAAAGC
>JBAQHA010000628.1:0-2121 GCA_049288075.1 Oricola sp. | reverse complement strand
TATTCACGCTACTTCGCCGGGATCATCTCCACCGCCAGCTTGAGCGCGGCGATGACGAAGGGGGTGGCGTGCATCAGCAGGTCGAAGATGTCGATGGGTTTCACCAGCGTGCCCGCTCCAAGCATCTTCAGCTTTTCCCAGATATGCGGCTCGGGAACGAAGGGCGCGAGGCCGAGGGTCAGGCAGGCGATGATGACGATGCTCCAGGGGATCTGGCCGAGAAGCTGGCTGAGCTGAGCCATGGGACGGGTTCTCCAAAACGATGCGGCGGCCGGTGACGGGCCGGCCGCTGTCAGGCGCATATCGTTTGCGGGCTTTTGAATTTCCATAAGCGTCATCTCGGCGGGACCCTTCGACGGGCTCTGGATGATGATGGAGGTAGGCGCTACTTCCCCGCCGCGAGCCCGGCGCCGAATTCCGCCATGGCGGCGATGACGGGTTCGATGCGGCGGCCGGCGCCGGTCAGTTCATATTCGGTCTTCGGCGGCACGGTCGGATAGATCGTCTTGGCGATCAGGCCGGCTTCCTCCAGCATGGAAAGCCGCGCGGCCAACATCCGCGGGCTGATCCCGGACAGCGAGCGCTGCAACTCGCTGTAGCGTTTCTTTCCGGACAGGAGATCGCGCACGATCAAGGTCGTCCATTTGCCGGACAGCACTTCGGATGCCCTCGCGACGGGGCAATCGTCATCGCATAAACCACTGATATCCATGAGTTTTTCCAGAAGTTTTACGCTATACTTTTTGTAACTACTTCCTTTTTTATAGTTTGATGCCTAGCCTTTTGCAATCATCGGCAAAAGGAGACGTCACGATGACCCGACTGAAATTTCTGCTTCTCATCGTTGCCCTGTCGCAACTCGTCCTCGGCGCGCTGACCCTGCTCGCGCCGGGGCCGTTCTTCGCCTGGATGGGGCTGACCGTCCCGCCGGTCGACAACCAGTACATGCTCGGCATGCTGGCCGCCCGCTTCCTCGCCTATGGCATCGGCTTCGTGATGATGGCGCGCGCGGCGCGGCCCGACCCGTTCTGGATCCGCAACATGGTGCTGGTGCAGGCGATCGATTTCGCCGCCGGTCTTTACTATGTCGCGACCGGCGTCATCGGCATCGAGGTCGCCGCCTTCCCGATGGTCAACGCGGCGATCTTCGGCGTGCTGCTGTGGCTATGGGCGCCGGGAGCAGAAATGAGGCAGGCGCAGCCCGCGTGATTGGGCGGCTGTTGGCTTACAAGAAAAAACCCGGCGTTTCCGCCGGGTTATGCCGTTTCGATGCCAGATCGATTCACGCTACTTCGCCGGGATCATTTCCACCGCCAGCTTGAGCGCCGCGATGACGAACGGGGTGGCGTGCATCAGGAGGTCGAAGATGTCGATGGGCTTCACGAGCGTGCCGCCCGCCAGCATCTTCAGCTTCTCCCAGATATGCGGCTCGGGAACGAAGGGCGCGAGGCCGAGGGTCAGGCAGGCGATGATGACGATGCTCCAGGGTATCTGGCCGAGAAGCTGGCTGAGCTGTGCCATGGGACTGGTTCTCCTAAACAATGTGGCCGCCGGTGACGGGCCGGCGACGGTCAGGCGCATATCGTTTGCGGGTTCGACTATTTCCATCGCCAAACATGCCGATGGGCGCATATGTCGCGGCGGTGCGCAGCCCCGCTCAGGATGACGGAAAGCCTCGGCTCTTCCATTCGCCGCGCGGGATCGCGCCGCCGACATCGAAGGCGAATGACAGGACTCTTGTCGCCTCCGCGTCGATCTCGCAGCGGAAGCGCAGGTCGTACCACTGGCCGCCGGCCCGAAAGGCCGCCTTGGGCACCTCCATCACCGTGCCCTCGCCGAGCCTGTAGGACGGAAGGAGATCCGGCGAAAAGGACGGCGTGGCGTGGCGCAGCTGCTCGCGCAGTTCCGAGGCGCAGAGCTCGCCGGCGCGCTCGCCGCGCGACATCACGCCCATGGCGGTCATGGCGGTGAGCGCCCCGGTGGCGTTTTGCGAATAGAGCGGTTCAGGTTTTGACGGAAGCGTATCCTGCATTTGCGAGATAGTTGCTGCATTCGGTTGGTTGGATCGTCGAGACGAGATGGCCGACATGGCGCCAGGTATCGTCGATGGTGCGCTTCTGA
>JBAQHA010000627.1:0-10977 GCA_049288075.1 Oricola sp. | reverse complement strand
CATGCGCACTGCCGACGAGAAGGCATTCCTTGCCGCCCATGCGCCGGGCGTGCCCGTTCGCGGCATCGTGTCGGCGCTTGGCCACATGCGCGATGCGCAGTTTCCGATGGCGGTCGCCGTCGGAGCGCTGTCGTTGCACCACCGCGAAGCGCTTCCGCCGCTTGGCTCAGGATTCGAGGCCGGCGCATCCGCGCCCGCCTCCGTCGGCGTCCTGACGATCGGTTTCAGTGCAGCCGAAGGCATGGTGGTGCTGTCGAAGGCCGAAGGAGCAGGCGCATGAGCGGCTTCACCGATCACGCCGGACGGCCGATCATCGCGATCACCGGCGTTGGCGTCGTTTCCTCGCTCGGCGCGGGCAAGGACGAGAACTGGGCAAAGCTCACCGCGGGCCAGTCCGGCATTCACCGCATCAACCGATTCCCGACCGACCACCTGCGCACCACCATCGCCGGCACTGTCGATTTCATGACGCCGGTCGAGGCCGGGTCCACCGCACTGACCTGCGCGCTCGCCGAAACGGCGGCGCTGGAGGCGATCGCCGAAGCCGGCCTGTCGGCAGGCGATTTCGGCGGTCCGCTCTTCCTCGCCGCGCCCCCTGTCGAGCTCGAATGGCGCCAGCGGCTGAAGCTCGATGAGGATGGCCGCAAGGCCGGCGGCGAAAGGCCCGGATACGACCGGCTTCTGCTCGCCGCGCGATCGGGCGATCATCCCGATTTCTACGATTCGGCGCAATTTGGCACGACCGGCGCCCGGCTGCAGCAGCGCCTCGGCACGCGCGGCCTGCCGGTCACCCTGTCGACTGCCTGCGCATCTGGCGCGACCGCCATCCAGCTCGGCGTCGAGGCGCTCCGCCGCGGCGAGGCCGACCGCGTCATTTCTGTCGGCACCGACGGCTCGGTCACGGCCGAGGCGCTGGTCCGGTTCTCGCTGCTTTCCGCGCTATCGACCCAGAACGATGTGCCCGAAAAGGCCTCAAAGCCCTTCTCCAGGGACCGCGATGGTTTCGTCATGGCGGAAGGCGCCGGCGCGCTCGTCATGGAGTCGCTGGAAAGCGCCCGGGCGCGCGGCGCGACCGTCCTCGGCATCCTGGAAGGCTGCGGCGAATGCGCCGACGATTTCCACCGCACCCGCTCCAAGCCCGACGGCTCGCCGGCGATCGCGGCCGTGCGCGCGGCGCTCGCCGATGCCGGCGTCTCCACCGGCGACGTCGATTACGTCAACGCTCACGGCACCTCGACGCCGGAAAACGACAAGATGGAATATCTGTCGCTGTCCACCGTCTTCGGCGACGCGATCGCCTCCATCCCGGTCTCGTCCAACAAGTCGATGATCGGCCATACGCTGACGGCCGCTGGCGCCATCGAGGCGGTATTCTCGTTGCTCGCCATCCGCACCGGCACGCTGCCGCCGACGATCAACCACGCCAATCCCGATCCCTCTATTCCGCTCGACGTCGTACCCAATGTCGCCCGCAAGGCCGACGTGAGGCGCGTGCTGTCCAACTCCTTCGGATTCGGCGGCCAGAACACCTGCCTTGTCATCGCGGCTGAACCCGCTTAAGGCCACTCGATCCGATTATCCGGGAAGGAAGAGCCATGCGCGCCTTGCAGCTCGTGGAAGACCGCAAACTCGTTCAGGTGGACCTGCCGCCGCCGCCGCCTCCGGGCATCGGCGAGGTCACGGTGCGCATCGCGAAGGTCGCGCTCAACCACATCGACGTCTGGGGCTGGCGCGGCATGGCCTTCGCCAAGCGCAAGATGCCGCTCGTCATCGGCGCGGAAGCCTCCGGCACCGTTGACGCCGTCGGGCACGGCGTCGCCAACCTCAAGCCGGGACAACTGGTTTCGATCTTCGGCGCGCAGACCTGCGGCCTGTGTGGCCCCTGCTCGCAAGGACGCGACAACCTGTGCGAGAACGTCGCCGGTGTGCACGGCTTCCATCTCGACGGTTTCGCCCAGGAGCTGATCAACCTGCCCGCTCGCAATCTCGTGCCCGCCCCGCCCGGTGTCGACGCCACCGGTGCGGCGCTGGCGCCCATCACCTTCGGAACGGTCGAGCATATGCTGTTCGACAATGCGCGGCTTCAGCCGGGCGAGACGGTGCTCGTCCATGCCGGCGGCTCCGGCATCGGCTCCGCGGCAATCCAGCTCGCCAAGAAGATGGGCTGCACCGTGATCACGACGGTCGGCTCCGACGCCAAAATCGAGCCGGCGAAGGCGCTCGGCGCCGATCACGTCATCAACTACCGCACCGACCGCTTCGAGGGCGTCGTGCGCAAGCTGACGAAGAAGAAGGGCGTCGACGTCGTCTTCGAGCATGTCGGCAAGGATACATGGGCCGGCTCCATGCTGTCGATGAAGCGCGGTGGCCGCCTCGTCACCTGCGGTTCGACCTCCGGCGTATCGACCGACGTCAACCTGATGATGCTGTTCCAGCAGCAGCTCCGCCTCATCGGCTCCTTCGGCTGCCGGATGGAGAACATGGCGAACGCCATGCAGAAAATGGCGCGCGGGATCGTTCATCCCGTCGTCGACACCGAGGTCGATTTCGACGGCATCGGCAAGGCGCTCGAACGCATGGAAACCCGTGACGTCTTCGGAAAGATCCTGCTGAGCGTGAGCTGACGAACCCCGCCGTGTCAAACCTGATCTTACGCTTCTGGAACAAGAGCAAGCGCGCCCGCCTGTGGCTGGTCGCGCAGTTGACCTTCGGTCTGCTCGCTCTTGCGCGGCTGCTGCCGCCCCGCACGGCGACGGAGGTGGCCGCGTCGCTCGGCCAGACGCTCGGGCCGCTCAGCAAGCGCCACCGCATCGCGCTCGACAATCTGCGCCAGGCCTTTCCCGAAAAGACCGAGGAAGAGCGCGAGGGCATCGCGCGCCGCATGTGGCGCAACATGTTCCGCCTCGGCGCGGAATATGTCTATCTGGACGAGCTGTTCGACTACGATCCCGAAGCGACGGAGCCCGGCCAGATCGAGGTCAAGGGCGAGGAGATCTTCAAGCGCCTGCGCGACGAGAACGCGTCCTGCATATTCTTCACGGCCCATACCGGAAATTTCGAGCTGCTGCCCGTCTGCGCGGCGACCTACGGGCTCAACGTCACTGCCCTCTTCCGGCCGCCGAACAATCCGTATATCGCGAAGAAACTGCTCTCCGCGCGCCACACGGCCATGGGCCACCTCGTGCCATCCAAGGCTGGCGCTGCGTGGGGACTCGCCAAGGCGCTCGACGAGGGCGGATCGGTCGGCGTGCTCGTCGACCAGAAATTTCAGCGCGGCGTGCCCGGCACGTTCTTCGGACGCCCGGTAAGGACCAATCCGCTATTGCCGAAACTCGCCCGCCAGTTCGACCGGCCGGTCTATCCGGCGCGTTGCGTGCGCCTGGCGAAAGGCCGTTACCGGCTCGAACTTGAGGAAGCGATCGAGCTGCCGCGCAACGCGGAAGGCGAAATCGATGTCGCCGCATCGACCCAGGTCCTCAACGATATCGTCGAGCGCTGGGTGCGCGAATATCCCGATCAATGGATGTGGTTCCATCGCCGCTGGGGCTAGACCCCGCGAAATGGGCCGAGAGGCCGAGACATCCGGCCTCGCATGCCACCAGTCGCGCCCGCGATCAGTGGGTGATCACGACCCGCATGTTGTCGGCGCCCACCTGCTTGGTCAGCTCGTAAAGCGTGCGTGCATTGGCCGTATCGAGACGCACGCAGCCATGCGACGCCGGACGTCCGAGCGCCTTGACCGCATTCGTGCCGTGGATGGCGTAACCGCCATGGAAGAAGATCGAATACGGCATCGGCGACATGTCGTATTTGCGCGAATACCACATCTTGTGCATCCGTGTCGGGCTCCACTGCCCTGTCGGCGTGCGGTAGCCGCTGCGCGCGGTCGAAACGCGCCAATTGTAGAGCCTGCGCCCGTCCTTCTCGACGGTCATCGTCTGGTTCGAAATATCGATATGGGCAACCAGCCGATTTGCCATGCTGGCGGTGGCGCCGGAAAGCAGCACGGCCGTCGCAAGGGCGACACTTGCAAGAATGCGTTTCACTTCACTCACTCCTCTAACTCTTCGACTGCCGCCCACTCGGTCACGGTAGTCCCCGTTTTTACCCCATGGTCAAAATGCCAAAATCATGGAAACAAAAAGTTACGCCGCAGGATGTGTAAATTCGCACACCCACCGCAATTCTGCCGTCATTTCCATGAACGCGCGATGAATGTGCCGCGGAAGGATTTTTCGCGGCACAACAGTCCACTCATTATCCGTTGTCGCGCCACTGCTTTCCGCATCCAACAGTGACTTCGAACCCGGCGCATCCGTTCGCATCTTGCCCTGCCGGCAAAACTCGTCATCAATGGCCGCATGGACCGGATGTTGGAATCGATTGCCGCGAGAACGGACGATCTCGTCGCCCTGACGCGCGACCTGATCCGCTTTCCCACCGTCAATCCTCCCGGCGATGCCTATGCGCCCTGCGCGCAATATGTCGCCGGCCGCCTTCAGGCTTCCGGCTTCTCGACCGAGTTCGTTCGCGGCGAAGGGGAACCCGGCGACAACGACCGCTATCCGCGCATCAATGTCGTCGCGCGGCGCGAAGGCAAGCGGTCCGGCCCCTGCGTCCATTTCAATTCCCACATCGATGTCGTCGAGGCCGGCGACGGCTGGACTGTTGATCCGTTCGAGGGCGCGGTGCGCGACGGTCGCGTCTATGGGCGCGGCGCCTGCGACATGAAGGGCGGGCTTGCCGCCTCCATCGTCGCCGTCGAGGCCTTCATCGAAGCCTTCCCCGACTATCCCGGCGCCATCGAGATTTCCGGAACGGTCGACGAGGAATCGGGCGGTTTCGGCGGCGTCGCCCATCTCGCGAGAAAGGGCTATTTCTCGAGGCCCCGCGTCGATCACGTCATCATTCCCGAGCCGCTCAACAAGGATCGCGTCTGCCTCGGTCATCGCGGCGTCTGGTGGGCGGAGATCGAAACGAAGGGCGAGCAGGCCCACGGCTCCATGCCATTTCTCGGCGATTGCGCCGTTCGCCACATGGGCGCGTTGCTCGCCGCCTTTGAAGGGAGACTGTTTCCCGCCCTCGACCTGAAACAGACCCGCATGCCCGTCGTGCCGGAAGGCGCGCGCCGGTCCACGCTCAACTTCAATTCCGTCCATGGCGGCCAGACCGACGACTACACCGGCCTGCCCTCGCCCAACGTGCCGGATTCTTGCCGCATCACCATCGACCGCCGCTTCTTGCTCGAGGAAAATATCTCGGACGTGAAGGGCGAGGTGATCGCCATACTCGAGGACCTGAAGGCGACGCGGCCGAAATTCGACTACGATATCCGCGACATCATGGAAGTGATGCCGCTGATGACCGAGAAGGACGCGCCGGTGGCGAGCGCCGTGGCGCACGGCATTCGCGCCATCTTCGACCGCGAGCCGGACTACGTCATCTCGCCCGGCACCTACGACCAGAAACACATCGCCCGCCTCGGCCATCTCTACGATTGCGTCGCCTACGGCCCCGGCATTCTCGACCTCGCCCACCGCCCCGACGAATGGGTCGGCATCGAGGACATGGTCCAGTCGGCGCAGGTCATGGCGCTGGCGCTGCACGAACTGCTTTTTACCGTCCGGGATTGATCCGCGCACGATCGTGGACCTTCCTTGCTGACAAGCCCGCCCGATCCTGCTTAGATTTGAAAGCAACACTCGGGAGGCCGCAATGACATCCAGCCTGAAAACCGTTCTCGCCGGCGCCGCGCTCGCGCTTGCCCTGACCACATCGGCCTTCGCGGCGCGTACCGACCTGACGCTCGGCGTAGCGCTGGAACCGCCGCATCTCGATCCGACTGCGGGCGCCGCCGCGGCGATCGACGAAATCGTCTATGCCAACGTTTTCGAGGGGCTGACCCGCATCACGTCGAACGGTTCCGTCGCGCCGGCCCTCGCCGAAAGCTGGACGCTCTCGGACGACGGGCTTGTCTACACCTTCAAGCTGCATTCGGGCGTTAAGTTTCACGACGGCACTGCGCTCGACGCCGGCGACGTGGTCTTCTCGCTCGACCGTGCCCGTGCCGATGATTCGACCAATGCCCAGAAGGGCCTGTTTGCCGCAATCGACAAGGTCGAGGCGGTCGATGACCTGACTGTCAAGGTGACGCTGAAGCAGCCCGCCGGTGCGTTCCTGTGGAACATGGGCTGGGGCGACGCCGTGATCGTCGCGCCGGAATCCGCCGGGACGAACAAGGAAAGCCCGGTCGGCACCGGTCCCTTCAAGCTCGACAACTGGGCCAAGGGATCGGCGATCACGATCGTCAGGAACCCCGACTACTGGGGCGATCCGGTTGCGCTCGACAAGGCGACATTCCGCATCATCGCCGATCCGGCCGCCGCCACCGCCGCGCTGCTCGCCGGCGACGTCCAGGCCTTCCCGAACTTCCCCGCTCCGGAAGCGGTCCCGCAATTCCAGGCCGATTCCCGCTTCACTGTGGAGATCGGCACGACCGAGGGCGAGACGATCCTGTCGACCAACAATGGCCGCAAACCTTTCGATGATTTGAAAGTACGTCAGGCGATCGCTCATGCCATCGACCGCCAGGCTATCATCGATGGCGCGATGTTCGGCTTCGGCACCCAGATCGGCTCGCATTTCGCGCCGCACAACCCGGCCTATGTCGAACTGGTCGAGACCTATCCCTACGATCCGGAGAAGGCGAAGGAACTGCTGGCCGAAGCCGGATATCCGAACGGCTTCAAGGCAACGCTGAAGCTGCCGCCGCCCTCCTATGCCCGTCGCGGCGGCGAGATCGTCGCCGCGCAGCTGCGCGAAGTCGGCATCGATCTGGAAATCATCCCGGTCGAATGGGCGCAGTGGCTCGACCAGGTCTTCAAGCAGAAGGATTACGACCTGACCATCGTCTCGCACACCGAGCCGAACGACATCAACATCTATGCCCGCGACGACTATTATTTCGACTACCACAGCCAGGCCTTCAAGGATGTCATGGCCAGGCTCGACGCGACATCCGACGAGAGCGAGCGCTACACGTTGTTGCGCCAGGCGCAGGAGATCGTCGCCAAGGACGCGGTCAACGGTTTCCTGTTCCAGTTCGCCAAGACCGGCATCTGGGACGCCA
Source organism: Oricola sp. (assembly GCA_049288075.1). Classification (GTDB taxonomy): domain Bacteria; phylum Pseudomonadota; class Alphaproteobacteria; order Rhizobiales; family Rhizobiaceae; genus Oricola. The sequence goes on along the minus strand of JBAQHA010000627.1, from coordinate 3,848 downwards.
AGCTGGAAGGCCTTTGGGCCAACTCGCCGGTCCAGGCCAACGACCTGACGCAAGTCCACTGGAAGGACTGACCCGGCGAGTAGTCGTGGACAAGGGCGGGCCCGCGAAGGCCCGCCTTTTTCTTTGTCGGTTCACCGGGTAAACCCGTCGCATGCTGTCCTACGCGCTGCGCCGCATCATCATCGTCCTGATCACGCTTTTCGCGGCAAGCATCATCGTCTTCGCCGTGCTCGAAATCGTGCCGGGCGATCCCGCCCGCCTGATGCTCGGCATGAACGCCACCGAAGACGCGATTGCCGCGCTGCGCGAGCAGATGGGCCTGAATCAGCCGCTTATCCTGCGCTATTTCTCCTGGATCGGCGGCATCCTGGCCGGCGATCTCGGCCGCTCCTATACCTACTCGGTTCCTGTCGTCGACCTCGTGCGCGAGCGCCTCGCCGTCTCGCTGCCGCTTGCGCTGATGGCGCTTGTCGTGTCGACCGTGATCGCGCTTCCTGTCGGCATCTTCTCGGCCTCGAAACGCGGCACCGCCGCCGACGCGGGCATCATGGCGGCGACCCAGCTAGGCATCGCCATTCCCAATTTCTGGTTCGCGCTCCTGCTCGTCTATGTCTTCGCCGTGTCGTTGCGCCTCGTTCCGGCCGGCGGATTTCCCGGCTGGGAGAACGGGTTGTGGCCGGCGTTCCGCTCGCTGCTGATGCCGGCGATCGCGCTGGCGCTGCCGCAGGCAGCGATCCTCTCGCGCGTCACCCGTTCCGCCCTGCTCGACGTCATGGGCGAGGACTATATCCGCACCGCCCGCGCCAAGGGCCTGCCGGCGAACATCGTGCTGTGGCGTCACGCGCTGCGCAACGCGATGATCCCCGTGCTGACCATCCTCGGCCTGCAATTCGCCTTCCTGCTCGCCGGCACGATCATCATCGAGAACGTCTTTTCGCTCCCCGGCCTCGGCCGCCTCGTCTTCCAGGCAATCACCCAGCGCGACCTGATCGTCGTCGAAAGCGTCGTCGTGCTGCTGGTCTTTTCCGTCATCCTCGTCAACTTCGTCGTCGACCTCGCCTACGCCTGGGCTGATCCGCGCCTGAGGAACCGCTGACATGGCCGCCGAACTGATCGCCACAGAGCATGAGGACTGGCGCCATTTCGTTCGCAAGGCGCTTTCCAACCGCTCCTTCCTCGCCGGCGCATCGATCACCCTCCTCGTCATCGCCGTCGCGCTGGCCTCGCTTTTCTGGACGCCCTACGACGTCACCAGGTTCGTCATCGCCGGCCGGCTGCAGACGCCAAACTCCGCGCACTGGTTCGGCACCGACCATTTCGGCCGCGACATCTTTTCGATGATCATGGTCGGCAGCCGTAATTCGATCGCCGTGGCGCTGATCGCGGTGGGAATCGGCATGGCCGTCGGCGTTCCGCTCGGCTGCTGGGCGGCGGCGAAGCGCGGCCTCGCCGACGAAGTGCTGATGCGCTTCTCCGACATCATCTTCGCGTTCCCCGCCCTGTTGTCCGCCGTCATGATTACGGCGATTTTCGGCCCAGGCGCGGTCAACGCCATCATCGCCATCGGCATCTTCAACATCCCGGTTTTCGCCCGCGTCGCGCGCGGCGGCGCGCTGGCGCTGTGGCCGCGCGAGTTCATCCTCGCCGCCCGCGCGAGCGGCAAGCGATCCTGGCAGATCACGCTGCAGCACATCCTGCCGAACATCGCCAACCTGCTGCTGGTCCAGGGCACGATCCAGTTTTCGCTCGGCATCCTCGCCGAAGCCGGCCTTTCCTATGTCGGCCTCGGCACTCAGCCGCCCGCGCCGAGCTGGGGCCGCATGCTGGCGGAAGCCCAGACCATGATGGCCATCGCCCCGCATATGGCGATCGTGCCCGGCCTTGCCATCATTGTCACCGTGCTCGGCCTCAACCTGCTCGGCGACGGTCTGAGCGACGTGCTCGACCCGAGATTGCGGCGGCAGCGATGAGCGATTCCGTCCTGTCGATCGAGAACCTGTCCCTGTCGATCGGCCGGTATCCGATCCTGAAGGACATCGACCTGACCGTTAACGCCGGCGAGGTTGTCGGACTGGTCGGCGAATCCGGCTCCGGCAAATCGATGACCGCGCTCGCCGTCATGGGCCTGCTGCCGCACGCCGCGCTGACTGCGGGCAATATCCGTTTCATGGGCGAGGACATCCTCTCGGCCTCCGAGGAACGCATGTGCGCGCTGCGTGGCGACGACATCGGCATGGTGTTCCAGGAGCCGATGACCGCGCTCAACCCGGTCAAGACCATCGGCGAGCAGGTCGCCGAGGGAATCCGCTGGCACACCGGCGTCAACCGCCCGGACGCGGAGCGCCGCGCCCGCGACATTCTCGCCCGTGTTGGCCTGCCGGAACGGAAATTCCCGCTGTCGCGCTATCCGCACGAGCTCTCCGGCGGCCAGCGTCAGCGCGTCGTTATCGCGATTGCCTGCGCTCTCCGCCCGAAACTCCTGATCGCCGACGAGCCGACCACCGCGCTGGACGTGGTGTTGCAGGCGCAGATTCTCGAATTGCTGCGCGAGCTCGTCGCCGAAGACGGCATGGGCCTGATCCTGATCAGCCACGATCTCGGCGTCGTCGCCGACATGGCCGACCGCATCGCAATCCTTCGCCATGGCGAGGTGCAGGAGGCGGGCGAAACCGCGACCGTGCTGCGTGAGCAGAAACACCCCTACACCCGCCGCCTCGCCGAGGCCTCGATCCATGTACCGGTCTGGGCGCACGCGCAATTGCCACCCGATGACGACAAGGGGCTGCTCGACCTTCGCGATGTCTCGCGCCACTTTCCCGGCCGCCGCAAGGGCCTGTTCGCACGCGGCGATGCCACCCGGGCCGTCGACGGCGTTTCCTTCTCTGTGCGCTCGGGCCATTCGGTGGCTCTGGTCGGCCAGTCCGGCTGCGGCAAGTCCACGCTGGCGCGCATGATCCTCGCCCTCGACCGACCGACGGCGGGGACGATCACCTTCGACGGCATGGAGACATCCGCGCTCGCCGAGCCCGATCTACGCCCCGCCCGCCGCGAAATGCAGGTCGTCTTCCAGGATCCCTACGGCTCCTTCGATCCGCGCCAGAAGATTGGCCATTCGATCGCCGAACCGCTCCATCTCATGGACAAGCCGCTGTCGCGATCCGAACGCCGCGAACATATTGCCGCATCATTGCTCGAAGTCGGCATGCAGCCCTCGGATGCGGCGAAATACCCGCACGAATTCTCCGGCGGCCAGCGCCAGCGTCTCGCCATCGCCCGCGCCATCATCACCCGGCCGAAACTGGTCGTCGCAGACGAGCCGGTCTCCGCCCTCGACGTCTCGATCCGCGCCCAGATCCTCGATCTCTTCGCCAAGCTGAACGACGATCTCGGCCTCGCCTTCCTGTTCATCACCCACGACCTGACCGTCGCCCGCGCCATCACCCATGACGTGCTGGTCATGGATCAGGGCAGGATCGTGGAGACGGGAAAAACCGCCGACGTGCTGGACCGTCCGCAATCGGAGGTCACCCGGCGCCTGATCGCCGCCGCGCCGGATTTACAGCGGGCGATCGCCAAAAGAACGCGGAACCTGCCGGTCTAATACCTGCTCGAAATCATCGCCAAGATGGCCACTACGACCGCGAAGATCGTCATCGCCCGCCAGAACACGGACAAGGCGCAACCTATATCCTTCTCGCTTGCCGTATGCCGGCCCGTGACGTTCAGGAACGGATCGTCGGCCCTGTCGCCGCCGGCATAGATGCGCGGGCCGCCGAGCGCCACGCCGACGGCGGCGGCCATGGCGCTTTCCGGCCATCCGGCGTTCGGCGAGCGATGCAACCCGGCGT
>JBAQHA010000626.1:0-2256 GCA_049288075.1 Oricola sp. | reverse complement strand
TAGGCATGCAGCGGCGTGTCGATGGAAGCGGCGCGCGGGTTGAGGTTGAAGGTGCAGTGCGGCAGGTAGCCGACCATCTCGTCCTCGAACTCGACGCCGCGATAGATATTCCTCAGTGCACGTAGCTTGTCCATGTAGAGCGTGGAGAAGCCGTCCATCGCGATAGTGCCGACATCGCCGCCCGAGCCCTTGACCCAGAGGACCTCGACCATGTCGCCGGTCAGCGGATCCTTCTGCATTACCTTGGCCGAGGTGTTGCCGCCGCCATAATTGGTCACGCGCTTGTCGGAGCCGAGAAGGTTGGAGCGGTAGAGCAGCAGTTCCGGCTCGCTCATGCCCGAAGCGCGCCCTTTGTCCCATAGGTTCTGCAGCCGCGAACCGGCCTGTTTGTTCAGCATGGAAATCCTCCCGCGCGCGCTTTCTGGCGATCGATTGTTTCCTGTAGCGTTGCGCCAGAGTCGCGTGAAAGTCAATCATAAACGATCAAAAACGGTCATTGTGCGCTGCAATATGACTAAATATGATCGTTTGTGATTGACAATGCGCGGTTTCGATGGAAGAGTTTTGAAAGGGAGGAAGTCCATGCACGAAAAGGAACGCCATCGCATCATCCTGTCCGCGGTCCAGGAAAAGCCTGTCGTGACCGTTCAGGAGATGGTGGAATTGACGGACTCGTCGGAGGCGACGATCCGGCGCGACATCGCGACGCTGCATGTCCAGAAGAAGCTCCGGCGGGTGCGCGGCGGCGCGGAGTCGATCAATCCGCCGCAGTTCCCCGGCCTTGCCGGCCGGCCCTTCAGCGTCAACGAGGGGATCAACATCGCCCAGAAGCGCGCGATCGCGCTCAAGGCGGTCGAACTGTGCAACGACGGCGACTCCATCATCATCAATGGCGGCACGACGACGTTCCAGATGGTGCATCCGCTCGCCAACCGGCGCTGCCAGGTCTTCACCAACTCGTTTCCGATCGCCGAACACCTGCTCAAGCAGTCCAAGAACACAATCATGCTGTCCGGCGGCACGATCTATCGCGAGCAGAACATCATTCTCAGCCCGTTCGACAACGACGTGACGCGCAACTTCTACGCCAAGCGGATGTTCATGGGGGCCCAGGGCCTCGGCCCGCTCGGGCTGATGGAGGCGGATCCGCTGCTGATCCAGGCCGAACAGAAGCTGATCAACCAGGCGGATGAGCTGGTGGTGCTGGTCGACTCCTCGAAATTCGGCAAGCGTTCCAGCCTGATCCTGTGCCCGCTGGAACGCATAACGACCGTCATCACGGACAACGGAATTCGCGACGAGGACCGGCGCATGCTGGAAACGGCAGGCGTCAATCTCATCGTCGCGGATAGAACTGCAAGAGAGCAGTCGACCTCCGCGGCATAGCGCGCGGAGGCGGCAAACCAGAACGGGAGGAGCCCCCATGAAACTGTTAAAGACACTTGCCTTGACGACCGCCATCGCGGCGGCCGTGTTCACCGCACCGGCCATGGCCCAGGAGCGCATTGCCCTGGTCGTGAAATCGCTGGGCAACGGCTTCTTCGACGCCGCCAACAAGGGCGCGCAGGAAGCGGCAGCCGAGATCGGCGGCATCGAGGTCATCTATACCGGCCCGACATCGGCTACGGCGGAAGGCCAGATCGAGATCGTCAACTCGCTGATCGCGCAGAACGTCAACGCCATCGCGATCTCGTCGAACGATCCCGACGCGCTGGTTCCGGTGCTGAAAAAGGCGATGGACCGCGGCATCAAGGTCCTGTCCTGGGATTCCGGCGTCGCGCCGGAAGGCCGGCAGTTGCACCTCAATCCGTCGGACACCAACCTGATCGGCGAAACGATCATCAAGCTCGCCGCCGACTACCTGCCGGATGGCGGCGACGTGGCGATCCTGTCGGCATCGTCGACGGCGACCAACCAGAACGCCTGGATCGACGCGGCAAAGGCCATGATGCCGGAGAAGTTTCCGAACATCAACCTCGTCGCAGTCGTCTATGGCGATGACGACTCGGTGAAGTCGACCAACGAGGCCAAGGGCCTGATCGCCAGCTATCCGGACCTCAAGGCGATCATCGCGCCGACCACGGTCGGCGTCGTGGCCGCCGCGCAGGTGGTGACGGACGAGGGCCTCATCGGCAAGATCAACGTCACCGGCCTGGCGCTGCCGTCGGAGTTCAAGCAGTTCATCGACAATGGCGCCTCGCAGGCCGTCGCGCTGTGGAACCCGATCGATCTCGGCTACTCCGCCGTCTATCTCGC